>NZ_LKDU01000007.1:0-140216 GCF_001401855.1 Pseudoalteromonas sp. P1-7a
TATCAGCTATCAGCTATCAGCTATCAGCTATCAGCTATCAGCTATCAGCTATCAGCTATCAGCTATCAGCTATCAGCTATCAGCTATCAAAAGCTTAAAAAAATCGAGAAATGAATGTAAAGCTACTTCAGTTTATTAACACAAATAACTGAACCTTCATCTTGATCAGCTAAAAACTGACGGCTGAAAGCTGAAAGCGCTAAAACAAAAAACCGCTGTAGAGACCAAGCAACTACAGCGGTTTTTATGAAATCAAAGCCGTTTAGAATTAATGCTCTTCATTAACGATATTGAGATTGTACTTTGGTATTTCAACCACTAAGTCTTCATCTCTAATAACTGCTTGGCATCCTAAGCGTGATTCTGGCTCTAAGCCCCATGCTTTATCTAACATGTCGTCTTCTAGCTCGTCGCTTTCATCTAGTGAGTCAAAGCCTTCGCGAATTACTAAGTGGCACGTGGTACATGCACACGATTTTTCACATGCATGGGGAATACTAATGCCATTTTTAAGGGCCACATCAAGGACTGTTTCGCCCTGTGGCGCTTCTAGTGCTGCACCGTCAGGACATAATTCCGGATGGGGAAGAAAAATAATTTGTGGCATTCTAACCTCTTTAAACGTTGTCTACTGACTGCCCTGTAAGGGCTTTTTTAATTGATGCATCCATTCTGCGCGAGGCAAAATCGCTGCTAGCGTTATCTACTTTTTCAATTGCGGCTTTAATATCACTTGGTTGTGTCGCTGTTTCGCGCACCTTAGCAAGCTCGCTTATTTCAGCTCTTAAATTTGCAAGCTGAATATCATCAAGCAAATCACCATCCGTCGCAAGTGATGCTTCTAGCGCTTCTATAACACGAAGAGCTTCAACTTGCTGCTCTTTAAGCATGCGTGCTTGCATATCGTCTTTAGCATTGCTCATTGACTCTTTTAGCATGTTAGCCACTTGGTCATCAGATAAGCCAAACGAAGGTTTAACTTGTATTTCAGCTTGCACACCTGTTGATTTTTCCATTGCTGATACACTCAGCAAGCCATCGGCATCCACTTTAAAGGTAACACGAATATGTGCAGCACCTGCAGCCATAGCCGGTATGCCTTTTAAACTAAATTTAGCGAGCGAGCGGCAATCGTCAACCAGTTCGCGTTCACCTTGAAGTACGTGTAAAGACATAGCTGTTTGGCCATCTTTAAACGTAGTAAATTCTTGTGCTCGAGCCACAGGAATAGTGGTATTACGCGGAATTATTTTTTCAACTAACCCACCCATCGTTTCAAGTCCAAGCGACAGTGGCAATACATCAAGTAATAGCATGTCAGAATCAGGCTTGTTGCCCACTAATACATCAGCTTGTAATGCGGCACCTAATGCCACAACGCGATCAGGGTCGATAGATGTAAGCGGTTCTTTTTCAAAAAAGCTTTCCACTTGGCTGCGAACCAGTGGCATACGTGTTGAGCCACCTACCATTACAACCTGCAGCACTTCTTCGTTTTCAATGCCAGCATCTTTTACCGCACGGCGACACGAACGAAGCGTTTTTTTAACAAGCGGCATAGCCAACTCGTCAAAAGTCTCGCGTGTAACTTCTACGGTGTGTTTTTGCTCGTCAAATTCAAGTACTACATTCACTTTTGCGTACTGGCTCAGTGCTTCTTTACAGGCTTTTGCTTTATTTATAAATAAGCGCAGCACAGAAGGCGATAATGTAGAAATACCGGTTTGCTGCTTAAAGTAGTCCACCAATAACGCATCGAAATCATCACCGCCTAAGCTTGAGTCACCGCCGGTAGCCATTACTTCAAACACACCTTGGTGCAAACGAAGTATTGAAATATCAAAGGTGCCTCCACCTAAATCATAAACAGCGATAATGCCTTCTTGGCCTGAATCTAAACCATAGGCAACTGCCGCAGCGGTTGGCTCGTTTAATAAGCGCAATACGTTAATGCCCGCAAGCTCGGCTGCATCTTTAGTGCTTTGACGTTGTGCATCATCAAAGTAAGCCGGTACGGTTATGACAGCACCTAAAATGTCTTGGTTACCAAAACTTTGCTCTGCACGTGCTTTTAATGCTGATAAAATATGGCTAGAAGCTGTTACAGGGCTTATTTTTCCAGCTTCTGTTTGAATAGCTAGTGAACCGTTGTCTTCACAAAATTGATAAGGTAGCTGGCCATAACTTTGTTCAATTTCAGCTTGGGTTTTACCTAAAAAACGTTTAACTGAAATTAGGGTGTTTGCTGGGTCTTGTGTTGCTGCTTGTGCAGCTTCAGTACCGACTGTTATACCACCGGCTTGATAGCGTACAACCGATGGCAGCATGGCAGCACCAAGCTCATCTGTTAATGTACGGGCTTCGCCACTTTGTACCGTTGCTACCAATGAATTTGTGGTGCCTAGGTCAATTCCTATAGCTAATTTATGTTCATGTGGTGCCGCGCTCTGCCCCGGCTCAGCAATTTGCAATAATGCCATAATGCTCTTTTAACTCGTGTTGCTCGCTTTACAGCAAGTAATTAATCGTCAAATAAACTGTCTTCAATGCGCTCAAGCTCGTCTTTCAGTTTATATACAAACTTTAATTTGCGAATATTATCAGCAGCTTGTTGATATTGCGCCTCATCGTTACTTGCAAGTTGCTCGGCAAGTTCATTACTGTACTGGGCTTTTAATTGTTTTATTTGTGATTCAAAATTAGCAATTGCGGTATCAGGGTCACTCGCCGATGCAAGCTCTTCAAGCTCTTCACGCAGCTCCATTTGCTGCATTAAAAACATTGGATCTTGCAGTGTTTGCTGCTCTGCACGAATATCAACACCTAACTCACTTAGCATATATTCGGCCCGTTTAACTGGGTGCTTAAGTGTTTGTAGGGCATCGTTAATTTCAGCCGTGCTTTGTACAGCCATCAACTTATCGCGACTACTCGCATTAGCCTGACGATCAGGGTGCACTGCGCGTTGCAGCTCAAGGTAGTGCTTATTTATTGTGGCCATGTCGATATTATAATCAACAGGTATCGCAAATAACTCAAAATAACGCATAACTTCAACCAATATAATTCACAAATAATAAAGCCCTACAATTACTGGCAGGGCTTATAAATACTACAAAGGTAGTTGAGCTTAAACGGTAAAACTTTCGCCACAACCACACTCATCGGCTTGGTTAGGGTTATTAAATTTAAACCCTTCATTTAAACCTTCTTTGGTGTAGTCAAGCTCTGTGCCATCGATATAAACCAAGCTTTTAGCATCCACAATTAATGTAACGCCTTTAGCTTTAAAGGTTTCATCGTCTTCGTTTAGCTCATCAACAAACTCAAGTACATAAGCAAGACCTGAACAGCCCGTCGTTTTAATGCCAACGCGCAGGCCTAAACCCTTACCGCGGTTTGCTAAAAATGATTGTACGCGGTTTGCTGCCGCATCTGTCAATGTCACTGCCATGAGTATCTCTTACTTCGCTTGTTTGCTTTTGTAATCAGCAATTGCTGCTTGAATTGCATCTTCAGCTAAAATTGAACAGTGAATTTTCACTGGTGGTAATTCAAGCTCTGCACTGATATCAGTGTTTTTAATGGTTGCTGCTTCGTCTAGTGTTTTACCTTTCACCCACTCTGTTACCAGTGACGATGAAGCAATTGCACTACCACAACCGTATGTTTTAAATTTAGCATCTTCAATAACGCCTTCAGACGATACTTTAATTTGCAATTTCATTACGTCACCACATGCTGGTGCGCCAACCATACCCGTTGCCACTGACGGATCGTTTTTGTCAAGAACGCCCACGTTACGTGGGTTTTCTACGTGGTCGATTACTTTATCACTATAAGCCATAATTCTATCCTCATTACCTGCTACGGTAGATGCTCACACGTATTAGTGGTGAGCCCATTCAACTGAATCTAAATCAATACCTTCTTGATGCATTTCCCACAAAGGAGACATCTCGCGTAGGCGACCGATAGAGTTTTTAATTAATTCAACGGTGTAATCAATTTCTTCTTCGGTAGTGAAACGACCAATACTGAAGCGAATTGAACTGTGTGCTAGTTCGTCGTTGCGACCAAGTGCGCGCAATACATATGAAGGCTCTAAACTTGCTGATGTACACGCAGAACCAGACGATACCGCTATATCTTTTACTGCCATAAGTAGCGACTCACCTTCAACAAAGTTAAAGCTGATATTCACAATACCTGGAACAGATTGGTCTTGTGCGCCGTTAAAGTATACTTCGTCCATATCAGCCATAATGCCATCAATTAGGCGCTTACGTAATGCACTGATATGTGCGTGATCTTTTTCAAAATCTTGCTTAGCAATTCTAAATGCTGCACCCATACCTACTAGCTGATGCGTTGCAAGTGTACCTGAACGCATACCACGTTCGTGACCGCCACCGTGCATTTGCGCTTCTAAGCGAGCACGTGGTTTACGACGCACATAAAGTGCACCAATACCTTTAGGACCGTATACTTTGTGAGCAGAGAACGACATAAAGTCAACTTTAAGTTGTTGCACATCGATTAGTACTTTACCTGCGCTTTGTGCTGCGTCTACGTGGAACATTATCTTACGTTCACGACACATTTCACCAATGGTGTTAATGTCTTGAATTACACCTAGCTCGTTATTTACGTGCATAATGCTTACAAGTACAGTGTCTTCACGCATTGTTTCTTCAAGCTTTTTAAGATCTAGTAGGCCGTTCTCTTCAACGTCCATGTAGGTTACTTCAAAGCCTTGACGCTCGAGCTCACGACACGTGTCGATTACTGCTTTGTGCTCAGTTTTAGCGGTAATAACGTGCTTACCTTTCTTTTTGTAAAACTGCGCTGCACCTTTAATTGCAAGGTTATTTGATTCTGTAGCGCCCGAGGTGAAAACAATTTCACGTGGGTCGGCATTAATTAAATCGGCAATGTCAGTACGCGCTTGGTCAACTACTTCTTCAGCTTGCCAACCAAAACGGTGCGAACGTGACGCAGGATTACCAAAATTACCGTCCATTGTCAGGCATTGCATCATTTCTTTTGCAACACGCTCATCAACAGGCGTGGTCGCTGCGTAATCTAAATAAATCGGTAACTTCATTTCTCTCTCCGCTGCAGGTCAACTTTATAGTTGACAGCTTACTTGAATGTTTTCCAACTGCTTAATTGCATTATTGATGCTGTTATCTTGGCGAGATGCAATTTCTTTTACATCTGACTTTTCCACCAATTCAGCTAAGGTAATATTATTTAAAAACTCTTCGATGCGTGCGCTTAAATCAGACCATAAGCTGTGAGTTAAACACCGCATACCACTTTGACACCCGGTATCGGCACCTTGGCAGCGTGTTGCATCTACCGATTCGTCTACAGCGCTAATAACGTCGCCAACAGAGATAACCGTGGCTTCTCGACCTAGCAAATACCCCCCGCCAGGACCACGAACCGAGCTCACTAGGCCATTCTTACGTAAACGGGCAAATAATTGCTCAAGGTAAGACAAAGAAATTTCTTGTCTTTGTGAAATATCAGCAAGGGCTACAGGGCCTACACTCGCATGTAGTGCAACATCCAGCATAGCTGTTACGGCATATCTGCCTTTTGATGTTAACTTCATAACGCCCCCCGCACAAAAGAGTGCAAATTTTAATTACCAGAGTAAAATAGTCAAGTATTATCACTTGATAAAAATTTGATTAAGAACCTTGTTCTATTAACAAATTTTTAATACTTGACCTTTTTGGTCAAGTATTAGGTGTATTGTAATTACCTGAGTGTTTTAGTCAAGTATTAGCTCGTTATTTACCCGCAGGTTTTTATAACCAAATGCTATACCTTACTTAGGAATAGATTTATTAATTGAGGTAAGAATACCGCGCAGTATGTTTAGCTCAGCCTCTTCTGGGCGAGCTCGGTTAAACAAACGACGTAGCTTAGTCATCACTAAACCTGGGTGCTGCTTAATAATAAAACCAGTGTTATCAAGCGTCTGTTCTAAATGCTCGTAAAATAACTCTGTTTGTTTTGAACTAGGATAAGCAGTCTCATCGTCTGCTTGCTCTGCCTTTGGCTGCTGATTTAAAAACGCCATACGCGTTTCGTAGCTTAGTGTTTGCACGGCCATAGCTAAATTAAGCGAGCTATATTCAGGATTTGCAGGAATGCATACATGGTAGTTACACAGTTGTAGCTCTTCGTTGGTCAATCCGCTATTTTCACGACCAAATACAAGTGCTACTGGGCCATTCGCCGCCTCAGCAACTAGCTTTTCACCGCACTCACGCGGCTCGACCATAGGCCAAGACAACGTGCGCGAGCGTGCGCTTGTGCCAATTGTTAATGCACAATCGGCAATGGCATCAGCCACGGTATCAACAATAACCGCATTGCCTAATACATCGGTAGCACCGGCTGCAAGCGCGCTTGCATGGCTATCTACTTCACAAGCAGGGTCTACTAAATAAAGCTTTGATAAGCCCATGGTTTTCATGGCGCGGGCCACCGAACCAATGTTGCCAGAGTGTGAGGTGTTAACTAAAACGATGCGAATATCATCTAAGATCATTGCTGTGCTACTTTTCTATGCCAAAAAATTGTGCGAATTCTAACATAAAACAGCAATAAGATCCTAGATCCTTAAAGCCCGATCAACACGCTAAATGCCGTTAAACCATGGCCGCTTTTACATACACATCAAAACGGTTCTTTTTTGTTTTAATTTGCATGCTGGGTGTTTTGTCATTTAAAAATGGGGCGTAATCGGGGCGCTTTACAACAACACGCTTACTAGCAAGTGGATAGGCAAAATCAAGTAGATCATCTGCGTCGGTGTCTGCGCCAACAAGCTCTTGAAATACGCGCATTTCTTTTTTAACTAGCGCTGATTTTTCACGGTGTGGAAACATAGGATCTAAATACACTACATCGGGCATGCTCTCGCATTGCTCTAACAATGTATGGCTTGAGCCAAACACTAAGCTCATATTTTGCTGCATCCAAGGGCCAATTTCAGCGTCGTCGTAGGCACGTTTTAAGCCATCAAACAATAAAGCAGCTACCACAGGGTGACGCTCGTGCAGTATTACTTTGCAACCAAGAGAGGCCAGCACAAAGCCATCTCGTCCAAGGCCTGCGGTGGCATCAAGTACAACAGGCGTTGCGCCTTTATTTAGGCCCACCGCTTTAGCTATAGATTGCCCTTTTCCGCCACCAAATTTTCGCCTGTGCGCCACAGCCCCCGTTACAAAGTCTACGTTTATAGCGCCGAGCTTAGGTTCATCAGTTTTTAGTAGGTTTAGGCCTGTTTCGTCAAAATATAGGCTAAAACCGCTACAACTTTGCGCCCATTGGGTTAAGTTAAAGCGCGTTTCTAGCTCATTTAAATACGGGCGACACTCTTTAAAAGCACACTGAATAACCACTACACTCTCCGACGAAAAATTTCGGCTGCAGTATAACAAGCGTTAACGCACTAAAATAGCTCTATATCGCTTTGATGCGCAAGACTATGTGAGCTGGCCTCTTCTACTTTACTACGCAGGTTACACAATAATTCGTTGCGGCTCTCGGTCACTTGTTTAAGCTGGTATTTTATAAACGCTAGATCACTATTTGCGGTTACTAACAGCTGCATCGTTTCGTCTAATTGAGACATGTATAAGGTTAAATCTGCAGGGTTTGCCTGTGCTTGTGTTTGTTTAATAGCGCAGTTTAGTTCATGCAGCTGCTCTATAAACTGCCTGGTGTAGTCATTTTGTACAACATTTTGGCTGGTAAGTTGCTTTACGATATCTTGCAAAGCAGTGCTAATTTGAGTGGCTTGCTCAAAGCTATTTTCGTTTCTTTCCATAGCAACGACCTTTTCGTTTGTCACCTCGAGTATGTGCGGGAATAAGTCTTTATAGCGGCCGTATAAAGCACGATTATCAGCCGGCATATTTTTAATTAATAAAGATATTTTGGGGTAGTTAATAATGGTGCTACTACCAATATCAACAAATCGATTAGCATTGCGATGCTGCTCTAAAAGCTCTTGCTCGAGTGGGCATACACCACTTTCTAAACTATAAAAATAGCTTCCCCCTTGATACCAAAATACAATGACCACATCTAAATTAAACGGGGTAAAAAAAGCAAGTAAGTGCTCGCTTAATGACTGAAAGTTATGACAGTGATAGCTTTGCCCTACAAACCTTACTATACGGCCCATGTCTCCCGATTCAGCTAAGGCCATTGCCGCTGTGTTTTGTGCTTTAGCGACATCATGTTTAAGTTTTACGCATTGCTGTCGGTACTCATAAAGCACTTTAATACGCGCCATAAGTTCTTCTGTATTAAAGGGTTTGATGATGTAGTCAGACGCGCCTACACTGTAGCCTTTTACTCTATCGTTAAGCTCCACCTTAGAGGACAAAAACATAATAGGTATATCGTGTGTTGACTCATCTGCTTTTAATGCTTGGCAAATTTCATAGCCTGATTTACCGGGCATTTCTATATCGAGTAAAACGATGTCGGGCGTGTGCTTTTTGGCTAGCTTAAATCCTTGTTCACCATCTTTAGCGTGAATAAGCTTACAAAAGCCTGCTAAAGCCTCTTCAATAATTCGATGAACATACAAATCGTCATCAATTGTCAGTACCAACTTGGCCATGCCCTAGTCCATTTTGCTATGTATATACAAAGCATAGTACGGGTGCTTAAAATTACTAAAAACAATTGTCCAATATATTAAAAAATATAAAAAAAGCGCCATATAGGCGCTTTATAAGGTTAACTAATTGTTTATGCAGCTATACCACTGTGACGCAGTAACGCATCAACGTTTGGCTCGCGCCCGCGGAACTTTTTAAATAACGCCATAGGCTCTTCACTGCCGCCTTTTTCTAAAATATTTTCTAAGAAGGCTTTGCCTGTCTCGGCATTAAAAATACCGTCTTCTTCAAATTTAGAAAATGCATCTGCAGAGAGTACTTCAGCCCACTTGTACGAGTAATAACCAGCACTGTAGCCGCCTGCAAAAATATGACTAAAGCCATGTTGAAAACGGTTGAATTCAGGCGGATTAACAACCGATGTACGGCTGCGAACGTCGTTTAAAATCGCTTGAATTTGGCACGCCTGATTTGCTTGGTAGTCGTGGTGAATTTTAAAATCGAACAATGAAAACTCAATTTGACGCAGCATTTGCATACCCGAATTATAGTTTTTAGCAGCCAGTAGTTTATCAAGTAATTCTTTTGGTAATGGCTCACCGGTTTCAAAGTGGCCTGAAATAAAGCTCAGTGCTTGTTCGTCGTAACACCAGTTTTCTAAAAATTGGCTTGGTAGCTCAACGGCATCCCATGCAACGCCGTTGATACCCGCAACAGGCGCGGCATCAACTTGGGTAAGCATGTGATGAATACCGTGGCCAAATTCGTGGAATAATGTGGTTACTTCATCATGTGTAAATAGCGCCGGTTTATCACCGACTGCTTTGTTAAAGTTACACACTAAATACGCCACTGGCGTTTGTAGCTCACCACTGGCTCGCACTTTGCGGCCCATGCAGTCGTCCATCCAAGCGCCGCCGCGTTTGCGTTCGCGTGCATATAAATCAAGGTAAAAACGACCGCGCAATGTATTGCTGCTATCAAAAATTTCAAAAAAGCGCACATCGCTATGGTAAGTGTCAAAATCGCTGACTTCTTTTACCTGAATACCAAAAAGGCGATTAACGGTTTCAAATAAACCACTCAGCACTTTGTCCGCAGGGAAGTAAGGGCGTAATACTTCATCTGAAATGGCGTATTTTTCTTGCTTAAGCTTTTCGCTGTAGTAACCAAAATCCCATGCTTCTAGTTCAGCTATACCATGCCTTTTCTCAGCATAGGCTTTTAACTCTGCTACTTCTTGCTCTGCTTGAGGTTTAGACTTAGCTGCTAAATCTTCTAAAAAAGAGAAAACTTGCGCAGGCGATTCTGCCATTTTAGTTGCTAATGATTTTTCAGCATAGTTATTAAACCCTAACAGCTGCGCTAGTTCATGGCGCAGCGCAAGCTCTTCTTTCATAATGTCTGAGTTATCAAACTCACCTGCATTAGGGCCTTGATCCGAAGCGCGCGTACAAAACGCCGTGTAGGTTTCTTTTCGTAGTTCACGATCATCTGCATAGGTCATTACCGGTAAGTAAGACGGAAAATCAAGCGTAAATACCCAGCCATCTAAACCTTTGCTTTTAGCTGTTTCGCTGGCAAGCGCCAAGGCCGACTCTGGCAAGCCTGCCAATTGGCTTTCATCGGTAATATGCTTATGCCATGCAAGCGTAGCATCCATTACATTATTACCAAATTTAGAGGCCAGTTCAGATAAACGCGTGCTAATTTCGCCGTAACGCTTTTTGTCATCTGCTGATAGGGCAATGCCTGAGAGTTTAAAATCACGTAGGGCGTTGGTAATGGTTTTTTGCTGTGCAGTGCTCAGTGTTTTAAATTCATCGCTGTTATAAAGTGTGTTATACGCATCGTACAGACCTTGATGCTGCCCTACAAACGTTGAGTACTCAGATATAAGTGGTAAACATTGCTCGTAGGCTTCACGTAATTCATCGTTATTCATGACTGAATTTAGGTGCGATACCGGTGAGAACATACGCGAGAGTTTATCGTCCGCTTCTTCAAGGGGTAATACTAAATCGTTCCATGTAAACGAGCCTTTCGCTAGCACCTCATCTATAGCTTTACGACATTGCTCTATACCGTGCTTTAGTGCCGGTACTACGTACGCTGGCTTTATTTTTGAAAACGGGGGTAAGCCTTCTAGGCCAATGAGTGGATTTGTTTGTGCTTCGCTCATGAATTTTCTCAATTTAAATGACTATGAATTTGAAGTTGGGGCAAAACGATGAAATACAAGCCTCCATTAATGGGTCTAATATAGCTTAGAATGAAACTGATCCGCATAATAAACAATTTCGTTTGTTGTATTTATCAGCTTTTTAGCGCGCCGCGCTGGGTGACTTGCACTTAGCATATGCTATCATCGGCACATTATAGTTAAATATTTTTTTGAGGATAAAACATGGCTCAGCATTTTGATTACATTGCGATTGGTGGTGGTAGTGGTGGTATTGCCTCTGCTAACCGTGCGGCAATGCGTGGCGCTAAAGTAGCACTTATCGAAGCAAAACATATGGGCGGCACCTGTGTTAATGTAGGTTGTGTGCCTAAAAAAGTAATGTGGCATGGCGCACAAGTTGCTGAAGCAATTAATTTATATGCACCTGATTACGGTTTTAACGTAGAAGTAAAAGACTTTAACTGGGGCAAACTCGTTGAAAGCCGCGAAGCCTACATTGGTCGCATTCATAAAGGGTACGACAACGGTTTAGCTAACAATGGCGTAACCGTAATTAACGGGTTTGCTAAATTTGTTGATAGCAAAACCGTAGAAGTAAACGGCGAGCATTACACGGCTGATCATATTTTGATTGCAGTAGGTGGCCGTCCTCACACACCTAATATACCCGGTGCAGAATACGGCATAGACTCAAATGGCTTTTTTGAATTAACAGAGCAACCTAAACGAGTTGCAGTTATTGGCGCAGGCTACATTGCTGTAGAGCTTGCCGGTGTATTGCATGGTCTGGGCACTGAAACCCATTTATTTGTACGTAAACATGCGCCACTTCGTAATTTTGATACGCTACTGGTTGATACCCTTGTAGAGATCATGAAAAAAGAAGGCCCGACACTGCATACTGAGTGCTCGCCTAAAGAAGTGGTTAAAGAAAGTGATGGTAGCTTAACCATACATTTTGAAAATGGTTACAGCCAAAACGTTGACCAAGTAATTTGGGCTATTGGCCGTGAGCCAAGCACTGATGTTATTAACATTGCAGCAGCAGGGGTTGAGCTAAATAGCTCTGGTTATGTAAAAGTAGATGAATATCAAAACACCAATGTACCTGGTATTTATGCTGTAGGCGATATTATTGAACACGGTATTGAACTTACACCTGTCGCTGTTAAAGCCGGCCGTACCCTATCAGAGCGCTTATTTAATAAAGATCTCCCTGATGATTTAAAAATGGATTACAGCCTTGTACCTACCGTGGTATTTAGCCATCCACCTATTGGCACTATTGGTGAAACCGAGCAAGAAGCCATTGCTCGCCACGGCGAAGAAAACGTGAAAGTGTACAAGTCGGGCTTTGCCGCTATGTACACAGCTGTTACGCAACATCGCCAACCGTGTGCAATGAAGCTGGTATGTGTAGGCCCTGAAGAAAAAGTTGTTGGCTTACACGGCATTGGCTTTGCTGTTGATGAGATGATTCAAGGCTTTGCAGTAGCAATGAAAATGGGCGCAACTAAAGCTGATTTTGATGCCGTGGTTGCGCTGCATCCGACAGGCTCTGAAGAGTTTGTAACAATGCGCTAGGCATATCCGGCCTATAACATTAAATGCCCTTACTCTGTTTGCGTAAGGGCTTTTTTATACTTGCATGCTTATACGTATATTGATCAATTAATCAACTCATAGCGTTACAAATAACACATCATAAATACACAAAACAAACATCCAACCCATTAATTTAACAGTAAAAAATTTAGACAGATAAATAACGTAAAAGTTTCGAGAATGCTTTGGCTTTTGTCCATTTTTGCAATTAAACTGCCGCGCATTGTTCTCAAATTAGGTTTTTATATGTTCTTATTGCGATCGTTTATTTACTTACTATGCTTAGCAGGTGTGGCTTTTTTAATTCAACTTGAAGGCTTTGATTTACAGCAAAACGCACTTTACAGTGAAGAAACCCTAACCGAACACATGCAAGATATTTTAACCTTGTTGAGTTGCCTGCTTTTCTTCTACGCCTCACGCATTCACTCTGAGCTTAAAATAGCCGCTTTGTTACTGGCTGCATTATCAGCTGCTATGTTTGTCAGAGAATTTGATACTTACCTAGATATGTATGTGTTTGATGGCGCGTGGCAAACTATCGTGTACACGCTGTTAGGGGGCGTAATATTCTATTTAAAAACCCAGCGAGGCTTTATCTACCGCTCCTTAAAAGCTTATGCGCAAACACCGAGCTATGGTATTTGCCTATCTGGCTTAGTGACCTTACTCGCATTTTCGAGAATGATGGGTAAGGGCGAGTTTTGGCACTCAGTGATGGGAGAACACTACGTTCGGGTGGTTAAAAACATTATTGAGGAAGGCATAGAAACCCTAGGATATACACTTATTTTTATCGCTGCTATTGAGCTTGTATTGTTTTGCCTAAAACACGCTAAACACGCGCAGGTCTCTATTACACAGCAAACAGCCTAGCTGCTAAGTATTAGCAACTAAATTAAATATTTAGTCATTTAGGCGTGCTAAATAAAGCGCTAACGGCATTATAAGTATCTTAAGTAGAGTAACTACATATTAAAATTTATGCCTGTTATCACGCTATTTGCCTGCTGCTATAAATGACTCATAACCTAACACAATTGGTATACGTTATTTTATGTAGGTTAAATTTGCTAATTGGATTGATTACTCAATATACTTAGCGTGCATATCCCTTCTCCTATTTGGACGTTATGATTAAAGACATACTCATGCACCCTTTTTTAGTGTCGCTATTCGTGCTTGCCATTGCCTTCGTACTTAAAGTACTGGTTGATAAACTGGCAAGAAACCGCGCTGAAAAAAAAGAAAAAGATATTCGTTACATCACTCATAATATTAAGCACTTTATTAATTTTGTTATGGTGTTGTCGCTGCTATTTGTATGGTCGACCGAAATACAAAATTTTGCGCTGTCTATTGCTGCGTTTGCGGTGGCTATAGTGCTTGCAACTCGCGAGTTTATACAGTGCGTTATCGGCTTTTTTTACCTTGTTACGACGCGCCCATTTAGAGTGGGTGACTGGATACAAGTAGGTGATTACTTTGGCGAAGTGGCCGAGACTGATTGGATAAAAACCACCTTACATGAAATTGATATTCACACTTATCAATTTTCACGTAAAACTATATACATCCCCAACAACAAGCTTATTACCAGCTCTATAATAAATTTAAACTTTGTAAAACGTTTTGCCACCCATCACTTTGCAATAGTAAGAAGAGAAAGTTTTAACCCTTACCCTATTCACGCACCACTCACCGAAAAAGCGAAGCAATACTGTGAAGAGTTTGAAGAAGTAGCAAGCCGTTACAACTCAATGATAGAGCGTAAGTTAGATGCTAAAATTTCAGGACCTGAACCTGTAATACATTTTAGCACTACAGAGCTTGGGGAGTTTAAAGCAAACTTTACGCTATTTTGCCCAACTAATAAGGCCCTTGAGATTGAGCATAAGTTAACTGAGAGCTTTATGGATTTGTGGTACGAAGAAGCGAAGAAAAATAAAGAAGATCAAAGCGAGACGTAAACCTCGCATTGCTAACCTATAAAGCGCGAATTGCTTCGCGCTTTATTGTTTTATGCGGTGCCACCTACTGTAAGTTGGTCTATTTTAAGGCTTGGTTGACCTACCCCTACAGGAACGCTTTGGCCATCTTTACCACAGACACCTACGCCTTTATCAAGGGCTAAATCGTTGCCTACCATAGAAATATGCTGCATAACCTCTGGGCCATTACCAATTAGCGTTGCGCCTTTAATTGGCTGGGTAATTTTACCGTTTTCAATTAAATACGCCTCTGATGCGCTAAATACAAACTTACCTGACGTAATATCTACTTGGCCGCCGCCAAAGTTTGGTGCAAATACCCCTTTTTTAACTGAGCTGATAATATCGGCTTGGCTATGCTCGCCCCCTAGCATGTAGGTGTTAGTCATACGTGGCATAGGTAAATGCGCATACGACTCACGACGTGCATTACCGGTTGGGTTTACGCCCATTAAACGCGCATTGAGCTTATCTTGCATGTAGCCTTTTAATATACCGTTTTCGATAAGTACGTTATAAGCTGCAGGTGTGCCTTCATCATCAACGTTAAGTGAACCACGGCGATCGGCCATGGTGCCATCATCAACTACAGTACACAGCTCAGACGCTACTTTTTGCCCCACTTTACCGCTAAATGCCGACGCGCCTTTACGGTTAAAGTCGCCTTCAAGACCATGCCCTACCGCTTCGTGTAGCAACACACCTGGCCAACCATTACCAAGTACAACTTCCATTGTGCCAGCCGGTGCATCAATTGCCTCTAGGTTTACTTTAGCCTGGCGTACGGCTTCTTCTGCAAAGCCCATCCAACGTGGCTTGCCTTCAACTAGCTCTTTAAAGTAACCATAATCTAAACGTGCACCGCCCCCTGCGCCACCACGTTCACGGCGACCGTTTTTTTCAAGCAAAACGGAGCAGTTTAAACGAATAAGCGGGCGTATATCAGTAGCAAACGTGCCATCGCTGGCAGCAATTAATACCTCTTCATATACCGCCGACATTGAACTAATTACTTGCTGCGCATCAGGGGCGAGTTCGCGAATGTAGTTTTCAAGCTCACGCAATAAACTGACTTTATCGCTGTCACTCATGCTTGATATTGGCTGATGCGGGGCAAATTGCTCTTTTGCTTTCACATCACTAAATACTTTAATGGTTTTATCTTCGCCTGCATCGGCAATGCTACGAGCCGCCGTTGCGGCTTTGTTTAACGCTTCAAGGTTAATGGCATCAGAGTAAGAAAAACCTGTTTTTTCACCACTAACGGCACGTACACCTACGCCACGCTCTACATTGTAAGAGCCTTCTTTTACTAAGCCATCTTCAAGCACCCATGACTCATGATGGCTTGATTGAAAGTATAAATCGGCGTAATCCACTTTGTGCTGATGAATATACCCGAGCGTTTTTTCGAGTTCTTCTCGATTTAGCTGGCTGTCGTGTAATAAATGCTGTTCAACCGAATTCATAATAAATGCTCTCTAAATCGTTGATGAGATTGCACGGGCATATCTCTTCTAATTTTATTTAATTGGTTTAGGTCGGCGTAACCGCTTATAAACCCTACCCCACTTTTAAGCGTTGCTATTTGCTCGCCCCACGGTGAAATAATAATACTGTGGCCGTATGTTTGGCGGCCATTTTGATGCGTTCCATACTGCGCCGCTGCAATAACGTAACATTGCGTTTCTATTGCACGTGCCCTTAATAAGGGTTGCCAATGTGCTTGCCCGGTAGGGACTGTAAATGCACTGGGCACTAAAATTATTTCTGCCCCTTGGCGTACAACTGCGCTAAATAATCCACTAAAGCGCAAATCATAACACACTGTTAAGCCAATTTTACCAAACGGTGTAGCAACCACTACCACATCGTCGCCTGCCTGGGTAAAGTCTGACTCTCGGTAGCTAGCGGTTTTATCGGCCACATCAACATCAAATAAATGCATTTTATTATACGTGGCTACGCATTCACCTTGGCTATTAAATAAGTGCGAAGCCGCAAAGTATTTATCATTTTTATGTGGCTCGGGGATAGTGCCCGCATTTAACCAAATATTATGCTTTTTACACAATGCACTAAGTTGCTGCTTGTAGTGTGTAATGCGTTTAGCAACCGCTAGCGTATCATAGCCACTTTTACTAAATACTAAAAACGCCTCGGGTAAACACACAAGCATTGGTCTCGTTGCGGGTAGTTTATTTAAGGCATCAGCGAGGGTTGCTAAGTTTTCATCAGGGTTAGTGCCTGAGCACATTTGCAAAGCAACAATATTGGCGTTTAGTGTACTCATTGTGTTGCTGTTACCGCGGCATCTTTAAGCTTGAGCGTACTGGCTGCTTGGGGCTGATTTTGTGCAGCTTGCGGTAAGGTCACTTCTTTACTTTTACGATCAAGCTCTTGCACTACTGGATCGTTCATTTTACCGGTTACTTTAAAGTTAATTTCAGATATCACCCTTGCTGAGTGAATCACTTTATCTAGCGCGAGTGCAGCAAGCCCCGTAACAGGATTAACCATCCAAGCCACAATAACTGGAATGCTGGATGTTACTTGCGGTGCCACTGCTAAATCGTAATCTATTTCAAGGGTGTTTAAATTAGCATAGCCGTTAATCGTTAAATCGGCAGGCACGCCATCCATTTTGGTATTTTTAGTGTAGGCTATGCCTTTATCTAGCTGCATAGAGCCTTGTAAGCTGTTATAAAAAAAGCCTTTTGAGAATACGTCTCTAAAATCGAGTTTTAATTTACGCACTAGCGAGTCAAGGCTAAGTAACGAAAATACGCGCGCGCCCCCATCGCTTATTTCAGCAATGTGACCTTCGCCTAAATCCCATTTAACTTCACCGCCTAAACTTGGTATATCAAAGTCATACGGGGCACCTTGCCAAGCAAGATTATAGTTAATATCGGCTTTAGAATCTTTTATGGCGGTGGTGATATCAAATTCATCAAATAGCGCGCCTATATCGTCACTTTTAAGCTCACCATTAAATTGCGTAAAGCCACCTTGCCATTGCCCTTTGGTACGTAAAATATGATCGCCCTTATCAACCACAAGCTCAGAAATAGTAAGCTTGTCGCCTTCCCCGACCAACGAAGCGCTCACTTTATCAAGCTGGTAATTGGCCACTTTACAATCTGCACATTCAAATTCAATAGCAGGGACTGTGTTAAGCCACGCTAGGTTTTGCTCTGGCAGTACATCGGTGATCTCAAGATTGTCTTCTGCTTTAGGTGCAAAGTTAAGTCTTAAGTAATCGCTATTTATACGTATCGGCTGGCTTGGTTGAGAGCTGGGAATAAACACGCCAGCACGCAGCTCTTTGGCATTAAGCTTTAAATATAAGTCGTTTTGCTGGGGTGCTAAGCGCATTTCAAAATCGTTAAAAATAATGTCGCTAGCATTAACTTTGTCAATATGCGCAACCACTTCATTTAATGGCGGCATAATACCCTTAGACTGCTGGCCAGGCTCCGTTTGAGCAGCTTTAATTATTTGGTCTATTAATTCAAACCATGCTTCGAGTTGCGTTTGTTCAAGATTGATATTAACGCTTAAATCTTTTTGATTTAGCCCTAAATCTTGCTCGCCAAGTACAATATGCATATTACTAAATTGCGGCTGACCGTTTTCTAAAATCGCATTAAAATAGAGCTGCTGATTAGCATTAGCCGTAATAAGATTTGAAATATCATCGCCTTGCACAACGCCCGTTAACGGCCAAACCTGCTCACTTGTTTTGCCATAAGGCGCAGGTAATGTGCTCGTCAAGCCGCGTAGCTCTGAGCTAACCTGAGCGCGATAATTAAAGCCTTGCTCGGTAAAATTAAGGGAAAGGCCTATATCAACTTCACTTTGCCCACTTAGGTACCCTTTCAGCACGCCTTGCGCCTGGGTTGTTAGCGTATCTGCGTTTAACAGCGCCGTTATATCAATATTAGCGGCGTACTGCTGAGCTTCGCTTGCACTATTATAGTTAATGCTAAGCGGCATACCCAACCATGTAGCACTGGCGTTTTGCATGCTAATTGTATCGTTTTCAAAACTAAGCTCGCCGTTTAGTTTTTCAAGCGCAATACCTGGGGCTGCAATATAAACAGGTAAATCGTTTAGTTTAACTTTACCGCTTACACTCGCTCCACCTTTAAATTTAGAGCCAATTAAAAGTGTTACGCTTGCATCAGCTTGACCTTTACCCTGTACCACCTCAAAAATATTAGCCAGAGGGTTTGCAATCGGCGTGGCGGCAAAAAAGTCATGCAGTTTTTCCATTTGCGCGCGTTTATCTATTTGTACAATAAGCTCATCAGCATGCATTAAATCGGCAATACTAACGTGCACGCTATCGCCTACTTCTAAATTAACTAACTGGCCTTGCTGGCTGTAAATATCCATTCGCTCGTTAGCAAAATGCAGTTGCACATTAGCATTACTCACCGCTGGCCACTCAGGGTCAAACGCGTAGGTTGCATCGTCTATTTGCGCAAGTACATCAAACTGGCCGCTGCCATCAGTAAAAGGAAAGCCAGATAACGGGCCTGCAAATAATACTTGCGCTTTAGCTACTTCGCCCCCTTTTATTGCGCCGTTTAAGTAGCTTACAAGTTGAGAGCTCATAGCCTTTAAAGGAAAGTAGTGACCGGCTACTGTTGCATCCTCTGCATAGGCTTCTGCGTAAAGATCTAAACGCGGATCGTCGCTAAGGCTTAGATTAAGCTCCGCAGCTAAAGTAACTTCGTTATTATCAAACCAAATATTATTACTGCTTACAGACCAGTAATTATCTGTTTTTGCTAAATCCAGATCGATATTAATTTGGTTGTAATCAATGTTTTTACTGAAACTATCGCCGGTTATTAAAGTGCCGTTTTCGCCAAATAGCTGCACTCGCCCACGCTGCTGATTTATAAGCCCCGAGACTCTAAGTGCCTGCGCTGCGGGAATACCAGAGACTTCTTGCCAGCCAATTTTATTAGCTGAAAACCATAACTGCCATTGCTCATCAGGATTAAGTTCTAGGTAGGCTTGATCGATGAAACCACTTGGTTTGCGGTTTAAAAGTGGCTGTAATGCTTCAAAATTAGTTAACGACGCCAAGTTACTCAGTAAAGAAAGATCAACCTGCTGCAGCCACACCTTATTTTGCTTACCTAAGTTTGCCTCAAATTCTAGACTGGGCCAGGTTGTGTCGTTATTACTAAATGTCAGACCCGTGCTTTTTAAGTGCCAAGCATTTGCCTCAGGAAATAAATGAAATCCCCCTTCGCTTAAGCTCACTTGCTTGGCTTGCTGGTTATTTTGCCAGTGCACAAAACTCGGTAACCACTGCATTTTTACATCGCTGATAAACCCATTTTCGAGCTTAAGCCAAGACTTTAAGTTTATGTCGGTGTAAAGCTGTTGTTTTTCAGTATTAATATATTGCGCTAACCAGTTAGATACATCTACGCTATTTGCTTGTACGTAAATATCACCTGCAATCTGCTCTATAGTTTTGCCACTAAGCGCGATACGTGCGTCAAAGCTACCCACACTAATACCTGGCAAAGCCAGGCTGCCGCTGCCTAAGTGTTGTTCATCTTGGTTTTGCCATACTATGTTTTCGAGTAATAATTTACGCTCTCTACCATCTTCTAAAATAAAATTAATACTCGAATTTTCAATAGCGAAATGCCCTGTATCTCCTAAAAACAACTCTTCAATTAACTCTTTTTGCTCAAACGAGACGTCATCGTTGTTGGTGTTATTAAATAAATTTTGAATATTTACACTGGTATGAAAGCCATTAATAACAAAATAATTAGACTTTACCTGAAAGGCTTTAATGCTCTCCCATAAGTTAAGTTCTAGGCTTGTTTTGGCAATAGTAAGCGATATGGGCGCTGTTTCGTTATCCTTAAAGGACAGATCTTCTAATACCAAGGCTGGGCCTGCGCCATGCCAGCTGGCAGAGATTGCGCCTATAGAAAGACTAATGGCAAATTTATCGTGCAGGTAGGTTTCTATGTCGCCTTTGTAGTCGTTTGCATAAGGTAAGGTGTACTTTAAAATAGAAACAATTACGGCCAGTAATACTAAAATTATGGCGCAGGTTTGCCATAACTTTCTAAAACAAAAAAAACAGACCGCTTTTGTTTTCATTACATCATTACCACATCAAACTGCTCTTGGCTGTATAGGCTCTCTGTTTGGATATTGACCTGTTTACCAATGAATAGTTCAAGTTCGGCTAGGTTATGGTACTCATCGTTGAGTAAGGCTTCACTTACTGCAGGCGCTGCATACACCATAAATTTATCGGCATCATAGGCACGGTTAACACGCACTATTTCGCGCAGTATTTCATAGCATACGGTTTCAACTGTTTTTTGTGAGCCACGCCCAGAGCAAGCAGGACATACATCACACAGAATATGCTCAAGGCTTTCGCGAGTGCGCTTTCGGGTCATTTCTACTAGTCCTAATGCGCTTAAGCCATTTATGTTGGCTTTTGCACGGTCTTTTGATAACGCCGATTCTAGTGAATGTAATACTCTGCGTTTGTGATCTTCGCTGATCATATCGATAAAATCGATAATAATAATACCACCTAAGTTACGCAGTCGTAGCTGCCTAGCAATGGCTGATGTGGCCTCTACATTGGTGTTAAAAATAGTTTCTTCTAAATTACGATGCCCTACAAATGCGCCGGTATTTACATCAACTGTGGTCATCGCTTCGGTTTGGTCGATAATTAAATACCCCCCCGACTTGAGCGTAACCTTGCGGTGCAATGCTTTTTGAATTTCGGTTTCAACGTCAAATAAATCAAAAATAGGACGCTCACCAGGGTAGTACTCAAGTGCCTGCGAAAGCAAAGGTACAAATTCTTCAGTAAACAATTTTAGTTCTTGGTAGGTTAGCTTAGAGTCAACTCTTATGCGCTCCATATCCTCACCTACGTAGTCACGAAGAGTTCTAAATGCAAGCGTTAAGTCTTCATGTAATATACTGGCTTTATTAGTTTTTTGACGACGGGATACAATTTTTTGCCACAGTTTTTGTAAAAATTCAGCATCGTGTCTTAGCTCCGCTTCACTGGCCCCTTCAGCTGCAGTACGGACAATAAAGCTACCGTTGTCGTCGCCGTATTCTGCCACTATTTTTTTAAGCCGCGCACGTTCTTCTTCAGTTTCGATGCGTTGGCTTACACCTACATGCGTTGCATCTGGCATAAACACTAAATAGCGAGAAGGAATAGTGATATCGGTGGTAAGCCTGGCCCCTTTTGTACCTAGTGGATCTTTAACCACTTGCACCATAATGTATTGG
This sequence comes from Pseudoalteromonas sp. P1-7a, assembly GCF_001401855.1. Lineage (NCBI taxonomy): Bacteria > Pseudomonadati > Pseudomonadota > Gammaproteobacteria > Alteromonadales > Pseudoalteromonadaceae > Pseudoalteromonas > Pseudoalteromonas sp. P1-7a. Next base: position 21,759 of record NZ_LKDU01000007.1, read on the forward strand.
CCTTGGCGTACTAGCTCACGTATGTCTTGAACCTTTTTAATTGGCTCGTCATCTACACCCTCAACGATAGAGGCGCTATTAACTATGTCTGATGCATGCAAAAAAGCAGCTTTTTCTAGGCCTATATCAACAAAAGCTGCTTGCATGCCTGGCAATACGCGGCTTATTTTTCCTAAGTATATGTTGCCAACAATTCCTAGGTTACCTATGCGCTCTAGTTGAATTTCTTGTAATACACCGTTTTCGATTAGGGCAACACGGCTTTCACTTGGCGTGACATTTATTAGTAATTCTGTACTCATGTTACCTTCTTAAGAATGCTTGTAATAATTGTTCGGTCTCGTATAAAGGTAAGCCTACAACAGCAAAATAGCTACCCGCAATGTGTGTAACAAAGCGACCACCTAAGCCTTGAATGCCATAACCGCCGGCTTTATCTTGTGGCTCACCAGATTCCCAATAGGCATTTATTTCTTCATCGCTGAGGGTTTTAAACGTTACATCGGTACTTACTACACAACTCAGTACATCTGTTTGTGTAGCAAAAGCAACCGCCGTTAGCACTTGATGTGTATTACCAGATAAACGTTTAAGCGTTGTAATAAAATCGTTTTTGTCGCGTGGTTTACCCAGCGATTCGTTATCAATAACAACTACAGTATCACTACCCAGCACTGGGCGGTCTGTGTAACCAAGCGCTACGCCTGTTTGCGCTTTTAAGCGGGCTAAGCGCTCAACCAATGCATGAGGCTGCTCATTTGCAAGTGGGGTTTCGTCTGCATCTACACTAAATTGTTCAAACTCAATGCCTAACTGACTCAATAACTCTTTACGTCGAGGGGAAGCCGATGCCAAATATACTGCGGTTGTCATTACCTGATCCTAAAATGTCTACGGTATTTTCGAAGAAGTAAAAAGACCCAAAACCAACTAACCATACCGGTTGCCACTGGCCACAGGTATTGTGGATTAAAGTAAACACCTAATAAAAAGTGGTTTAGCCAAAATTGCATTAAGTGATACAAGGTTAAAAATAAACCCACTAATAAGCTTTGTTGCCAAAGCGAGAAGTTACGTATTTTTTGAAAGTTACTTGCAGTCACGAATATGCAAATAGAATACGTGAGTGAGTTTACTCCTAATGGCGAGCCTAAGGCTAAGTCCATTAATAAGCCAACAACCCACGCGGTACCAATATTTAATCTATGTGGCACTGCCAGCGACCAGTACATTAATACCAGTAACACCCAGTCGGGTCTGAAGGGTTCAAACGAAAAAGGCAATGGCATTAATGCCATAATTAAAGCAAAAAAGATGCTTAGGGCAATTAACAATGAATAACGATTAATCATCGCTGATTTGCTCCTGTTGATTGCGCCATAAAATAACCAACAATCGAATGCGGTCTAGCTGTGCAATTGGCTCGGCAAACACTTGGGCAAATGGGCGTCCTTCATCACGGTTTATCTCGGTGACAACCGCCACCGGATACCCTTCTGGAAACGTACCGCCAAGTCCTGAGGTCACAAGTACATCGCCAATGCGAACATCAAGGCTATGAGGTACATGCGAAAGCTTTACAACGTTAATTTTACCTATGCCTTCAACTACAGTGCGTACGTCGTTTCGTAATATACGTACCGGCGTGGCATGGGTTGTGTCGGTCATGAGTAATACGCGTGATGTGGTAGAGCCTACTTTTGTTAACTGGCCAACAACCCCCATTTCATCAATTACCGCTTGGCCTTCGCTTAGGCCGTCGGTGGTACCGCGGTTAATAACTACTTGATGACTATAAGGGTTTGAATGTACAGAAAGCACCTGGGCTATTTTTTTACGATTAGATTGCTTAGCCGATGAGCCAAGTAACGCGCGTAGCTTTTGGTTTTCGCGAGCTAAAAATTGGTATTGCTGCAATTGCTCGCTTTGTAGCATTTGCTTTTTTTTCAGTGCTTCGTTTTCGCTCAGTAGCTGGTCGCGAGTGTGTAGGCTTTTAGCGCCTAAGCTAAATATTTCGTAAGGTAGGTTGGCAACGTAAATTAATGGGCTGACAAGTGTATTAAGGCTTGTACGCACAACCGTGCCGCCTTGTGTAAACTTATCGCCCGCAATGAGCACTATGCTCAAAAGCACTGCGACAAAAAGTCGCAGTTGCAAAGAGATGGTTTGTCCAAACAGTAATTTCATTAATCGTAACTAAAAACGTCACCACCATGAACATCAATCATTTCAAGTGCTTTACCGCCGCCACGTGCTACACACGTAAGTGGGTCGTCGGCAACAACCACAGGAATGCCTGTTTCTTCCATTAATAAACGATCTAAATCTTTTAATAGCGCACCACCGCCCGTCAAAACCATACCGTGAGCTGAAATATCTGATGCAAGTTCAGGTGGAGACTGCTCCAGTGCAACCATTACGGCACTTACAATGCCCATTAGTGGCTCTTGGAGCGCTTCTAAAATTTCGTGCGAGTTAAGCGTAAACGAGCGAGGTACACCTTCGGCTAAGTTACGACCGCGTACTTCAATTTCAATTGGCTCGTCTGTTTTAAACGCAGAACCAATTTGATGCTTGATATTTTCAGCCGTTGCTTCACCTATTAGGCTGCCAAAGTTACGGCGCACATAATTAATAATGGCTTCATCAAACTTATCGCCACCAATACGCACAGACGATGAGTAAACAACCCCATTTAATGAAATAATAGCCACTTCGGTAGTACCACCACCAATATCAACAACCATAGAGCCGGTTGCTTCTGATACGGGTAGTCCTGCACCGATTGCTGCGGCCATTGGCTCTTCAATTAGGTACACTTCACGCGCGCCAGCACCCATTGCTGATTCGCGGATTGCGCGCTTTTCTACTTGGGTAGCACCGCACGGTACACAAATAAGTACACGCGGGCTTGGGCGCATAAAGTTATTGTTGTGCACTTGTTTTATAAAATGCTGTAACATTTTTTCGGTTACATAAAAGTCGGCTATTACGCCATCTTTCATTGGGCGAATCGCTTTAATATTACCCGGTGTACGCCCTAGCATTTGTTTGGCTTCTGTACCCACAGAAGCGACACTTTTAGGTCCACCAGCGCGTTCTTGACGAATAGCGACTACTGAAGGTTCGTTAAGTACGATCCCTTCTTCTTTTACATAAATAAGGGTATTGGCTGTACCCAAGTCGATCGATAGATCGTTTGAAAAAATACCACGGAGTTTTTTAAACATGAGGCTGGATGACCTTTGAAATACGTTCTTATGTTAGCTGCACTCACTTTAACATGCCTAATTAGATGAGCAATATAAAGCGCAACTACCTTTGTTAATTTGTGAAAAAAGGAAGCTAGGCTTCCTTGGTTAAATGCTATCGTTCGCGGACTAAGCGAAAGCCAATGTAGTTAGATCTAAAATCTGGCGCTAAAATTAATCGTGTTGAAGCACGTGCAAGGCTAGGCGCAAAGTTCCACGCACCGCCTCTTACTGCCACATCAGATTCACCTGACTCTTTAGCAGTCCATTCCCACACATTGCCTACGGTGTCGTATAATCCAAATGCGTTAGGAGAAAAAGAACCTACCGGTGCTGCACGTTTGTTTGACCATTCGCTACCACACCAACCACAGTTAGCTAAGTTTTTACCTATTTCGTTACCCCAAGGGTATTCTGTTTCTGTCCCTGCGCGAGCAGCGTATTCCCATTCAACCTCATTAGGTAAACGGTATTGCTGTCCGGTTTCACCAGAAAGCCATTCTGCATACGCTTTCGCGTCATTAAATGTTAAACACACAGCAGGAAAATCACTACTTTGCTCAAAACCTGGGTTACGCCAGTTTAAATTAGCTTCCCATACGGGTTCGCCATTTAAATAATACGCACAGCCTTTGCTTTGCTCTGCTTGTGTTTTATAACCGGTGCTGGCAACAAACGCTTCATAGGCACCTACGGTTACCTCTTTGGTTTGCATAGCAAATGAACTGGCTATTACTTTTTCAATAACAGGGCGCTCATTTGCTAAACCATTGCCGTTAATATCGCCCATTTTAAATTTACCCGCGGGCACAACTACAACATCGTTTTGTACATTCGTAGCACGGTTAGTGCTTGCTGTACGTGTTACAGGCTTTGGTTGCTCGCGAGTGTAAGCCGGTGCAGCAATCGACTCAGACTTTTTTACTAAGTTAGCATGAATAGTCTGTGCTTTAGTTAGATCAACTCTTACTTTGTAAGGCTTATAACCTAGTTTACGTATTTCTATGTTGTGCACACCACGCGGCAAACGTGTAACTAAACGCGTAGAACCAAAACTCACCCCGTCAATAAACACTTCATCATCGTAAACATTTGAACGTAAAGTCAGCTCAACTTGCTGATTTTGTTCTTTATTTAAAATTGATGGATAGTTTTTTTTTGTAGGTGCAGCGTTAACTGAATAATCGCGCACAGGCTGTTTATTCAATCGCGATACAGACACAGTGTCGGTATTATCCGCGGTGTTGCTGAATGTTAACTGACTATCAGAGTAAGTTGCGCCATAACCTGGTTGATACGTTGTTGCCAGTGGTGAGCCATATTCAGAACAATAACGATTATCTACACTTAGTAAGTTACATAAGCGGCTGCTGTTTACTTCGCCACGCATTGTTACGCTTAAGTTAACGTTATAATTACCTTGTCCGCTAAATGCACTATTAACCACATGGCTACTTAAAATTTGTACTTGCGCGCCTGCCATGTTGCGTTTTGGTTCAACAATGCGCTCTTCTGTTAAATTAGCAAATATTTGATCAACAAAACGCTTAGTCGCTTTTTGTAAGCCCATTTGCTGGCCGCGTTGCTCACAGGCTGCGAGCGTTTCGGTACGCTTACAGTTAATTGTGTGGTTTACTTCAAGTGTCCCTTCACGGGTAAACTCATTACGTAAACGTTCAACTCGGGCTGTGGTTAATTGCTCTTTTAAGCTCTCTAGCGTATTTAAAAGTGTATGTTTTGCAACACGAATTTGCTCGATATCTTTACGGTGAGATGCAATTGCCGCCAACTGCATTGAGATGTCGTCTTTGTTTTGCTTATGATCAACCACGGCTTTTTGATAGCGCGATTGGGCGGCGCTAATATCAAGCGTAGGGTCATCAATCATGCGGCGATACATTTCGTTCATCGCATCAAGTGCTTGGTTTTTCTCTTTGTCTAGCTCTGTAGAGCGAGAGCGAAGTAGTTCAAGTTGGTTTTGTAACTGACTTTCTTCTTTTAAGTGTTTTTCGAGTATTTGTGTCGAGTTATCGTATTCTGTTTGTTTAATACTAATCTCTGATTCAATTCCGGTTACTGTTGCTGTGTCTTGTGCAAATGCACTACTAGCTAACAAACTAGCGGAAATTAACAGAGATAAAGGAGCAATTCGCATATATTCCAGTCCCAAAAAGCGGCAATTATTTGGTCGTTATTATTGTTTATTAGAGTGTACTCACTTTTGAAAGCTGAGCAATTTTCAACCATCAAAAATCAATACACCCAATGCCTTATGCTATGTACTTGAAGCACAAAACACAAGCTTTGTTCAATTATTATCTTAGTTTACAACTATTCTCTTGTTTCACGCCAGTAAATAACCCGATCATTTCCTCTAAAGCGGCCAAATTGCAAAATAGCATGGGGATTTTGCTGTGAGTTATCGCCAAGCCAATCCCACTTTAACCAGTTTTCGGTTTCGTATTCTAATGTAAATGTACCACTACCATTTGGTGTAGCATAAATTGCATTGTTTGTAGGGTAGCTGCCAGCCTCTAATGCACCTGCTCCTCCTGCGCTATATTCATAGCTTAATATTGGCGTTGATGGCGATATTTGCGATAACTGCGGGTGCTCAAATACGCTGCAGTTATCTTCGGTATTTAATACAAACTCGGTTCCATTAAAATACTGAGCCTGCATAGGTACGCGTAAGGGATCTAAATCTGAACCAACATTGTTTCCTAACACTAAACGTCCAAATCTAAAATCTATTGGTACATCATTTAAACGTACACTATTGCACTCGTTACCACTGCAGCTGGTTTGCGTGTTCGGTTCATCATTTGCATCGATTAATGTTGCGCCTTCTGTATTAGTGACAGTGGCCATTAAATTAACCATAGTAAATGGACCGTCGGGGTTATTTATGCCTAATCGCGTTAACATGGCTGTGCTGTCACTCATTTGCCACTGTCCATCAGTTAAGGTGTTCCAACTATTACTCGTTATATTGGCTAACCTGCTGGTTAACGTTGATGCGGGTACATAATTTCCGGTCTGATTGTTTTCGGCATTTATTTGTACTTGAGCTTTTTCAAAACCTTGCTTGTAATTCGCCATTAGCTGGTTGTTATGATTAAGTGCTTGCAGAGTAAAGCCAAGTTCAAATGGCTGATCTAAATACGTTAGATTACTACCTAGTTGTGTACACTGCGCAGCAGCTTGAGCACCTAATACCTGATAGTGTGACGGCGCAAACCGGCCTACGTTGTTTAACTGCCCTTTTACATCGCCCACCCCAAAATAATCGCCATCTTGTAAACCCGCAAACACGTTTATAATACCTACTTGGTCATAAGCGTACTGCGATATGGATTCACTCAAGCTTCCCGTATCAGCAAACGCATTAGTATTTAGCGCTTCAATTTGCCCCTCATTACCAGAGCTCGGTAATACTAAGCTATGTGTTACTGTAGGGGACTCACTAATGAAGTGTTTGGCAATGGGGTTGCTATGAATAGCGCTGTAGTTATCTGGTATGCCATCGTTGTTATTGTCTTGCCCTGCTCGCCACTGTACTGCATTCATTTTTAAATCAAATGACTCACCTGTTAATCTAAATAAACTATCGCTTGCTGTTTGAGCATAGCCGTCACTTGCAACTTGCATTGCTAATCCAAAGGGCTTAACTACATATTCGTTAGAACTACCGGTTAATCTTTTTGATAGATTAGTTATTGGGTCTAATACAATTGTTGCCCGTGCATTTAAACTTAATTTAGCGGCATCAGGGTAGTTAATAGCAATAGGCGCTTTTGAGTCTTGATCGAAGGTGAGCGAAAAGGTTTGATATGCTTGCTGCACACTATACGTATTGGCATTATTACTCAGTTGTACTGGGCCTGAACATATAGCGCCGGCGCTGCAGGTATACGCTAAATCTAAATCAACTTGACCACCTGCAGGGAACGCGGCTTCGCATACGCCTGTGGTAGTATTTGTTTTAACCGCTTGAATAGATAACTCGGCGGCATTAAAACCTTGGCTAGAGGGTTTACCAGATAATTGAGTGGGGATACTCGCTGTATTGGCTGTGTCGTTATTAAAAATAAACCCCGCATCAGAAAAAACCACTTTGCACCCGCCCAGTCCTACGTTATTGCCATTAATATAACAACGCAGCGGTGCTGATGGGTCGGCGGTATTATAACCAAGCGTTACGGTACCGGTGGTGCGCTTTGCGAGGGCCACTGTGGCAGAGCCTGTAAAGGTAATATTTTCACCGCTTACCCAGCTTTGTTGACCATTGTTATCGGGAGAAAGGTCAAGGGCAGAAGGTTCATCATAGAGTAAATCACATGCATCGTTTGCACAGGCGGTTAACGTCATTTCTTTTGCTTGGCAGGTTAAACCTTGGTTATCACTCATTGATATGCGGTAGTGATCAAGCAAAACCGGCGTAAAAATACCGCAAAATCCAGGAATACTCTCAGGGACCTCTAGCGCATCAAACGTAGAGCTGCCCTCGGTTATTACTTGTGTTGCAGCAGTTATTGAGCCTTGGTAAGTAACATTTTGGGCAATTCTTACCTCCCCCGTTGCGACGATATATGCAGCAATATTTGCATCGGCGGCAATGGCAACATCACCATCTACGTATATGGCTAAATACGCCCCTTCTTCAACCGCTATATTTGTTTTACCTATGTTTAAAAATGCGCTAGAAATTAGCGATGTCGTATCTTTTAAAAAGATACGGGTGGGCGCTGTTACCTTGTAATCATCTTCTAATAAGTTAAGTGTTAGTTCGTCATAAAAATAATCGCCAGCTAGCATTATAGGCACATCACCGGTAGAGCTTCCATCGTTTGTGACCGTGGGGACTTGCGCAGCTTGATTTGGCTCTAGGGAGTTATACCCAGTTGCCACACAGCCTTGGCCATTACATAGAGGTGGGTTAGTTAGCGCCGTTGATATTAAATTAGTGGTAGTAATAAATTGGGCATTGCTATCGGTTATTTCCACGCCTTGAACAAGCTGCACTTGTCCATCATTGTAGGTAGAAATAGCGCCAGGAAATAAAGTATCGCAATCTAAAATGTCACCATTAAATACAAACGTACTGGTCATGGCCAATATAGAGGCTTCTTCCTTTACGTGGTTACGCTCTCTATCGCCATCACGGTCCTCATCGACAACCAACCCTAACCTATCCGCTCTTAAATTACAGCTACGCAACCATCCACCATCGTCCTCAAGCCGGGAGTTCTTACTTGCCACTACCAGCGGCGCTTCGCTAAAGTTATTGTTAAAATTAAAGTAATTACATCCATCACTCCAGCCATCAACTTCGAACCCTGTAAAGAAAGTTTCCCACAACACTTCGACCCCGTTGTCATCAGTAAAGGTGCGATTGCTGCCAGGCTCTACGGCCATGTAGGCCACAGTTTCACTTTGAATAACACCTAATGCGGTTTCGGAGGCCTCTAACGCTATATTTACTCCACCTGTAGATAAAGAACCGCTTTGTACGGCAACCGTTAAAAAGGGCACAAGCGCTTGAGATGGCGGGTTACTATCTAAACTATTAAGTGTTTGTAACGAGTGAAAAAAGTTGGGTCTAACAGTAAATGGTTTATCAAAAGTCAGGGCTTTATAACCTTTCGGTGTGATGGGGGCAAATCCCGACTTAGCACCATATTGCAGCTCAAGGCGTAGGTCGGTGCTCCCTACTTCCATAATGGTACCATCAGGAAATTCATGCACTCCGTATTCTACCGCTAAATAATGCGCGCCCATGGTTATATGCTCGCCATCTTCTCCTGATGGCTCGAGGGGAAGTGCCTCAAACCCTGTGGTTGTTACATTGCGTATTCTCACTATAGCGGGGTTACCGCCTTGATTAGTTGACAACATAAATACCGCAGGCGGTGTTATATATTGCTGCTGAAAGTTTATTTTTGTCCAAATGGGTGAAGTGTAAGTGTCTTGTAACTCTATAAATCGCCCTTCAATTTTTGGCGGTACAGCCATAGCGTATCGGCTTAGTAGCAAACTTATTAAACATAAAATACAGAGGGTATATTTGCTCATGGTAATGTTTTAGCCTCCACACTTAGAGTACGTTGGGTTTGCCAATATTCTTTTTGACACGCTGCACCGGCAGCACAGTCATTGGCGGCGCACGTTGCTGAGCTTTGTAAATAGTAAATATTAACCGTGCCAGAGCGGGTGCTACTATCGGGCAAGTCGATATATTCACTACAACTCAATTCAACCTCACAGTTGGCTAAATAGAGGGTGCTAAAATTCCTATTAGTGGTTACAGCACTGCATGTTTGTGCTGTGCTATTTAGTGCAAAAATTTCACTTAAACCAGTTTCTAACCCGCTTTGCGCTGCCATATAAGCACGCGCGCCGTAATACTCAATGGTATTTTGTTGCGACGCCCCCGATAACACTTTTGAAAGTGCCAGCCCCAGTGCCAGCATAGTGACGATGATCACCAATGTAATTATGAGCAAATTGCCTTGCTGTTTTTTAGCTAAAGTGATGTTTTTTATCTTAGGGAACATTAGGCACATGCACCTCATGGCTAATACTTATTTGTTCGGTGTCGTTAAACCCCATTTGCGCAAACACATTAACAACCGCGCTGCGCTGCAGTGTAACCTCACTCAATATAAAAAAGGCGCTGCTCGTTAAGTCATTTGAAATATAATTACTCATTAAATCGCGTTTAACGCCGGAGCTAACCTGTAAGCTGGCAGCGTTTAATTGGCTTGTAGTAAAGCCGTAATTGCTATAGCGATACAGTGAATTGCCCTCTACACAAAAGCTAACGGGCTGATCTAATAAATAAAGGCGCTTACTCGGTGACTCTTGAGCAAATGCTTTGCTAAATTGCCATGTATCGAGCTCACCTGTAACAGCGCTATAGCCGATGACTTTTAAACGCTTGTTTTGACTTTCATCGTATATATCGCTGCTATTTAATGGGTAGACACTTGCCCAATCGTTTATTTGTGGCTCAGTTAAATTATTAAGTGCAAAATTCACGGCGGTAATCTCAAAAGGAGCGCTAGTGGGTAAATAACCGGTATAGTGAGTGGCAGATAAAAATGGTGTAAATTCTAAACATTGCTGCGTGCTACACGCTCCATTGCTGGCGTTGTCGCAATTTAAGCGCAACGAATTAGGGGTTGCGTGGCGAAGCTCTTTACTTAATCGGGTTAAAATAAAGCGACTTTGCGCCACCGCTTCTTGGCGCTTTACACCTTGGCTATAAATATTAAATCCAGCGCTGATAAACGAAAATGACGCCACGGCTAAAATGCCAATAATTACTATGACAAGTAATAGCTCAACTAAGGTAAAACCCTGTTTTTGCTCTGCTCTATTCATTAATAATTACCTTTGTATGCACTAAAGCCGTACACTTGCCCCAAGGGTGAGGTTACTTCAATGGTAATTCGTTTAAAGGCAACGCCATCGTTATTGGTTGCCTCGTTTAGGTCGCTGTCGTATTGCACCTTCACAGCCAGTGAAAAATCGCTGTATTGCGCTAATGTATTCCCTAAACTATCACTAATAGGCTGCCCGGTGAGCGCAATATAATCATCAACATCGTTAAAATTTGTCCGTGTTTCTCCACTGTCTGCACCCAGTTCAGAGCTAGTACTACAAGGCTGTGCACCTAAGCTGGTCTCAGAGCAGCGCCTAAATGGTGGCGAACGTTCGCTATGTTCATCAAATGATTTAGCTAATATTTCGTTCATTAATGCTTGCCCAAGCTCTGACGCTCTCAGCGCGACAATAGGCTCAGCGCTTTGCTTTGCTTGCGGTGCTATAAGCGCTGTAATAATGCTTAGCGCAATAGCAAACATGACAATGGCTATAATCAGTTCTATTAAGGTAAAGCCTATTTGCTTTTTAGGGGCAGGCATAAATAAGCCCTTCACCGCTAATGCATACAGCTGCAAGGCCGAGATCAATTTTACAAAACACTGCGCAATTTTGATCAGCCCTTCCAAGTGGATCAAAGTTTATTTGCGAAAACGTATTGCCATTGCTATCTAAAGCATTAAAACGTACGTCACTACGCCCAGTGTTTATTTCGACAACTAAATGCTCGCTATTTTTGGTACTTGGGCCGCCCGCACAGGTTTCTGGCTCTGGCCCCGCAACCAAGGTAGGTGAAATATACAGTTTGTGGCAGCTGCTTGTTGCAGTATTTTGCATTGCACGTAATTGTACGGTGCGCAGGGCATTTAATACCCTATCTCTGTATGAGTATGCTTGCTCTGTTGAACTGCCCAGAAACTTGGGCACTGCCGTTACCGACAGTATGCCCAAAATAACTAAGGTAATAATTAGTTCAACAAGGGTGAAGCCACGCAATCGTTGATTACTACTGCTATTCATTTATATAAATTAACACCCACTCGTGATAAGCGTAACAGTAGGAGGCGTTACAGATACTGGCGGCGTGCCGCTGTTTGCATCTGCAGCTTGTGTATATTCAATACGGCAATCATCAGTTTGCACGTAGCTATTAGGGAAAATAATTGCTTTTTCATCAGCGGCAACCTCTACAAGGTTAAAATCAGCTGAGTCGTCAGATGCAAATGTAACATCTAAAAAAGCCTCAAAGGCTGCTTCTGTTGCCGCAGGGTAGCCATAAACAGTCGCTACTGCATCACCAGTATCAACGGTCACCGTGGCTGTCGCTTTTTTATGATCGCTTGCGATAATGGATTTACCATTAACGATGTTCATGCCGCTTCGAATTGAGCCTTGTAAACCTTCGAGTGTAGAAGCATTAGCATCACCTTGCAGGTTTAAAAAACGAGGGGCAGCGGTCACCGCTAAAATACCTAAAATCACGATTACAATTATTAGTTCAACAAGCGTGAAACCTGCTTGCTTATTCATTGGTTGTTTTAATGACTGCATTTTCATAAGTAAGCCTCTTTATTACTTAGTTTTTAAAAATTTGCACTTTGCCTGTAGTTGGAAAGTACGAAAACCCTACGTTTTTTGCTATCACAGCGCCATCGGTAGGTAAGTTGTTAGTGTTTAAATTATGTGTTAAATAATAAATACACTGGTTGTTTTTAGCGTTATAACGCACTAAATAACTCACCTCGGTTATTGCAGAAACCTCGGTACTTAATGTGCTTGTAGGCGCATCTTGTAAAATTACCTTTAATACTTTTTGGCATTTCAGTGCAGTCATTGCGCTGGCCCGCGTATCAGTATTAGTCGTTTTATCACCCGTTGGTGTGCCCCTATTTCCATCGACACCAACAATGACACCTCCGTAGTTAATATGTGTTGTATTATTAACGCCTTTCGGGCGCCCCGATAATTCCCAGTGACTTCTTATCATCGTTACCGCTGAAGCAAACCCACCAGCGACTACATCGACACTCGCGTTATGAGCCTGATTTTTAACCCCTATGTATTGAGGTATAGCAAAAGCCATAATAACTGCCAGTAAAACAACTACTAAAATCAACTCAAACAATGAGAAACCTGTTTCATGAGCGCGCCAGTTATTCACAATGGCTACCCTTTAATAGCCGACATCATGTTCCACATCGGCATAAATATGCCCAGCGCTAAAATAAGCACCATAATGGCAACAAACACGGTCAAAATAGGTTCTATTTTCGCGGTTAAACTGCGTAAATCGTAATCAACTTCTCGCTCATAAAAGTCGGCCGCCTCTTGCAGTAATTCATCTACTCGGCCCGTTTCTTCACCCACAGCCACCATTTGCAGTACCAGTTGTGAAAATAGCTCACTACTTCGCGAAGCACGCAGCAAACTGTCGCCTTTTTCGATATCTTGGCGCATAGTGATAATGGCTTTCTCCATGTAGCTGTTATCAACTGCATGGGCCGTTAACGACAGCCCTGTCGTCATAGGGACGCCGGAGCGAAGCACCATAGCTAAACTTTGGCTATAACGTCCAAGCAAGGTGCGCTTTAAAATATCGCCGACAAAAGGAATTTTTAGTTTGTGGTGATCCCACTTAAAACGTCCAGCCGAGGTATTTATATAGCGACGCCAAGCAAAGACTCCACCAATTAACATCAGCGCCAGCAGCCACCAATAATTGACAAAAAAGTTACTGGTACCGATGAGAACTTGGGTCATTAAAGGCAGCTCTGCATCAAATTTTTCGAACATGCTGGCAAAGGTTGGGATCACAAAAATATTTAAAATGATCATCGCGACTAAAAGCGCCAAAATAACAAACGTGGGGTAACGCATAGCGGCTTTTATTCGTTTACGCGTCTCTTGTTCTTTTTCAAAGTAAATAGCCAGTTGATAAAACGCATCTTCTAATCGCCCTGACCCTTCACCAACCTTAACCATAGAAATAGTTAAGCGGCTAAACACCTTATTGTGTATGGCCAAAGCACTCGATAATTCGCGGCCTTGCTCAAGTTGCCGGGTGACTTCAAGTAATACACTTTTAAACTCTTTATTTTGCGTGGTATCAGCCAAGCCTATCATTGCTCTAATGATAGGAATACCCGCTTTAAGTAATGAATACATTTGCCGTGAAAACATGATCATGTCATCAAGGGTTATTTTTTCACTAAACAAATTATCGAATAACTTAATATTGTTTTTTGTTTCAACCAATGAAATTGATATGGGTATGTATTGACGCTTTAGTAAGCTATCGGCTACACCAGCCTCGTTATTTGCCTCAACACGCCCCTTAACCAGCGCGCCTTTGGTGTCTTTGGCTTTGTAACTATATAGCTGCATCGTCACCACCTACTACTTCAGGCACATATTCAGCCACTTTAAACACCTCATCTAACGAGGTAATTCCTTGCTTTGCATACGTTAAAGCCATATAAGATAGCGGTGCAAAATTAGCGCTACATTTAGCCGCTTCGGCAAAACGTTGCGTGTCGTTAATACGCAGAGCATCCATCATAGCGTCGTTCATTTCTAGCAGTTCAAAAATCCCCACCCGGCCTTTATAGCCACTATGGCTACAGGCAGTGCAGCCTTCACCTCGCCAAAACTGTGTGCTGTTAGCATCTTCACCTAAGTAGGTAAGCCAACTTTGTTCTTGTTTATCTGGATGGTATGGTGTTTTACACTCATTGCAGATGCGCCTAACTAAGCGCTGAGCAATAATAGCCCGTAGTGAACTGGCGACTAAATAAGCTGGCGCCCCCATATCAATTAAGCGCATTGCACTTGATATGGCATCGTTGGTATGAAGTGTAGAAAGCACTAAGTGACCCGTTAATGCAGCTCTTAGCCCTATATCTACGGTTTCTTGGTCACGCATTTCGCCAACCATAATAATATCGGGGTCTTGGCGTAGCGTGGTTCTTAGTACACTGGCAAAACTTAAACCAATTTTGTTGTTTATTTGCACCTGATTTACCCGCCCAATGCGGTATTCAACCGGATCTTCTACGGTAATAATTTTACTTTCTTGTTGGTTAAGTTCACTTAAAGCGCCGTACAAAGTGGTGGTTTTACCTGAGCCTGTAGGCCCAGTGACTAACACCATGCCATGCGGGCGTTTTATAATGCTGCGCAAGCGTTTTAAAATATGCACCGGCATGCCTGTTTCATCTAACGATAAAAGCCCTGCAGATTGGTCGAGCAACCGCATCACAACTGACTCACCATATTGCACAGGCATTGTCGATAAACGCACATCAATGCTGTGCGCGTGTACTTTTATATTAAAACGGCCATCTTGCGGTAAACGCTTTTCCGATATATCTAACCCCGACATAAGCTTGAGCCTAAGCACTAAGGCTGAGGCTATTTTTACTTGATTTAGTATGTGCTCTTGTAATACACCATCAACGCGTTGGCGAATGCGTAATAGCCTTTCATCGGGCTCTATGTGGATATCTGAAGCGCGTACTTGCACTGCATCTTCAAATATAGATTGCAGTAGTTTTACCACGGTGGCATCAGAGGTTTCATCTGCTAAGGAATTAAGATCAAACTCTTCTACGTCTTCGTATTCTTCGTGTAGCTTTTCAGCAAAGTTAGTAATATCTTCTGTTCGGCGGTACACATTATCAAACGCAGCCATAAGTTGGCTTTCTTGCACTACAGCCAACTCAACTCGCTTAGGGGCTAGCATTGGCGCTAGCTGATCCAACGCTCTCAAATCTGCGGGGTCACTCATCCCGACTAAAACTGAGTCACCATTGTCCTCTATGACTAATGCTCGGTAACGCCTAGCATAAACCTCAGAAAGTAGCTTAGATACATCTGAAGATATTTTCCGCTGCGAAATATCTAAAAATGGTATTTGTAATTGTTGAGCTAAAAAGCGTAATAATTGCGGCTCACTTATAAATTCAAGCGCAATTAATGTAGCCCCTAACTTACGCCCTGACGCGGCTTGCACATTAAGTGCTTCACTTAGCTGCGCTTCGGTGATCATTTGCTCATGAACGAGTAAATCCCCTAAACGCATTTTTAAACTGGGTCTCATAACGCCTCCTTCAATGCAACTAAACGCTGTAGTGCATGTTGCGTCATTGCGGCATTTAAACCGCCTAAATCGAGTGCAACTTTATAAAGGTGCTTTGCATCAGCAAACTCTCCCAACGCATCTTTTGAAGTTGCTAACGCCAGCCACCATTTAGCCTGCTGAGGCTGAAGCTGTGTAAGTTGTGTAAAACTCGCAAGCGCTATTTGATGTTGCTGCGTATTTTGTGCTGCAGTGCCTTTTAATACCCAAAACTCCAAGTTTGCTTGCGGCTCAAGTTCGGTTATAAGCAGTTTAAGCACGCCTTCGTACTCTTGTTGCATAATTAAAATTTTACTGAGCATTACGCGCCACTGCACAACCTCAGGGTTTATTTTTATGCCAGCAACTAATAACTGCTGAGCCATAAGTACATCTTGTTGCTGAAAGTAGGTTGCCGCGAGTAAGTTTCGCGCTTCTACATGCTCAGGTTGTGTTTGTAAAATAGCGGTTAAATCGTTAATCGCATCATCATATAAAGCAAATTCCAACGCTTGTTTAGCACGCTTTAATTGCTGTGCTATGCGCTGGGCTTTGCTTTGCTTAACACTGGCAGTTTTTACTAATTTATTTTCAACGGGTGGCTGCTCAGCCTGTGTAATACTTTTTACTGGTGCACTGCTTTTTGCTTCAAGTGGGGCATTTATCTCTGTACTAGCGGCTACTTTTACGCTTGTCTCTGTGGGGCTGGTTTTTTTGCTTAGTAGCGTGTCTTTCTCTACAGCGTGTTGCTGTATTACTTCGTCTTTTGCCTGCTTAAGCAACGCGTTATTGCTTTGCTCCTGCGCCAGTTTTTTTTGCGCAACTGCAGGAGTGTAAGCCGCTTCAGCAGCTGTTCTCTCTTCGCTTAATGGTTTTAAAGGCTTAATTACTGGGGTAATTTTAGCTTGAGCAATTTCAACCGGCTGGCTGCTATTATTAACAGCATGGGCTTTTTCAGCTGTGTCGCTACTCGTTTGAGGGGCTTGTGCAAAAGGCAAATAAAGGTAGGCTGTAAAAATAATTACAATCGCGAGTAACACACTCAATACTTTAAATAATACATCATGGTAGTCGCGTACGGGGGGAATAGCGACCCCAGCAATTTGCTGCTTACGCTGAGCATTTTGGCGCTGGTCGATGTTTTTGAGCATGTTATTAATCACACTCATAGCCATTGCCTCCATAACCACATAACTGCAATAGCAAACACACTAATAGCTAATAAGCTGTAAGCCAAGTAATGGTTAGCATGGTGCTTTTTGCAATCTTCGGTGTCTGCAATGGCAAGATGTACATGGCGCGGTGTTACTTTATTAAGCCCTTCGCCGTATGCTTGCAGTAAAGCTTTGTGGCATAAAATATTGACCAACCGTGGAATGCCTCGACTTGCACGCGCTATTTTTAATCCTAATCGATTAGTAAATAGTAGTGGCTGATTAAAACCCGCCACCTGTAAACGGTGATTAATATAATAAATAACCTCACTGGCGGTCATTGCACGCAATGAGTATGAAAAACTAATACGCTGGCGTAACTGCCTCACCTTACTATTAGCTAGCTTTTCATCTAATTCTGGCTGGCCAAATAGCACCACCTGAATAAGCTTTTCGGTTTCGGTTTCTAGGTTTGTAAATAATCGAAGTGCTTCAAGTGTATCCCAACTCAGGCACTGTGCTTCATCTATTAATAACACAACCCGTTCGTTATCTTCTTGTAGCTCAAGTAAGTAATGATTTATTTGCTGACTTAACGATTGCTGATCTAGCGTTTTATCTACCTCCATACCAAGCTCTACAGCAATAGCCCAGCGTAACTCTTCAGGGCTTAAATAAGAATTAGGTAAATAAGCCACGAAATAGTCTTCTTCAATTTGATTTAAAAGTTTTCTGCATAGTAAGGTTTTGCCTGTCCCTACTTCCCCTGTTACTTTTATAAACCCTTCACCCATTTCTAGCGCAGTGGTCAGCACTTGCATGGCTTCGTGGTGTGGTTCAAGCGCACAAAAAAACTCAGTGTTTGGGGTTAAGGTGAAAGGCATTTCACTTAAATTAAAAAAGCTTAAATACATAGTTAGTTCTCATACCATGTATTTAATAGCGCGCGACTATGAGCCTGTTGCTTTTTCCATGTGTCGGGCATCACCACCGTTGGCTTGATTAAAATAACGAGCTCTTTTTTCTCTTGGCGCTTACTAATACTTTTAAACAAGTTACCTAATATTGGCACATCGCCTAAAATCGGTGTTTTCGACTCTTCATCTTCCGTCGTGGTTTGCATTAGCCCACCTATTACGACTATTTCACCACTTTGAGCGCGGATCACCGTATCAGATTCACGAATATTGCTTTGTGCAAGCGGCAACTCAAAACGCTGATCATCTAATGTAATCACCTTTAGCTGCTCTTCTGTTTCGGTTACCGAAGGATGAACATGTAAAATAACTGAGCCATATTTATCAATTTGCGGTGTGACATCGAGCGCAATGCCCGAAAAAAACGGCGTTAGGTCTATTTCTGGTGACGTAGTCGTTGAGGTACCCGTTACCGTTGTGCTCGAAACATTAGTAACAAAGTACTCATCTTGTCCTACTTTAATCACGGCTTTTTGATTGTTTGTAGCCGTTACACGGGGGTTAGAAAGCATTTGTAGGTCACCCTGGGTTTCAAGCAAGCTAATTACGCCGCTAAAGTCGCCTTTTTCAATCGTTAACGAGGAGACCCCTCCTAAAGTAGCTGAAATAGAATTACCTATGCTGCCTGCTGTTGTTGCAAACGACACCCCACCTTCTAACCCTCTAGAAATTCGCTCCCAGTTAACTCCTTGTTGGTACTCATCTTTTAGAGTTATTTCGACAATTTTAGCTTCAAGAATAACTTGTCGCTGAAGGTTTTCTTGGCTTTGGCGTAAAAAATCTTTTAATTGGTTTATTTCACTTGGCAAGGCATTAACCGTAACTAAGCTTGCCTGCGGGCTGGCAACTACATAACGTCCATCGTTTGAGCCAATAAGCGATTTAAGAGCAAGTTCAAGCTCCTTCCAAAAGTCGTTTTGATTAATTGTTTGGATGCGAGAGCCATTTAACTCAGTATTCTGATTATCGCTGCCAAACTGATTATTTTGGCTCGAATTATTGCTGCTGTATGAGTTTGAGTTTGAACTTGAGTTGTTTTGTGAGAACTGGCTTACCCCACCTGCAACAACACTTACCGTTGATTGCCCATGGCGCTGCATCATTAAATAATTAACCGGTATAGTTTCTGTGCGCATAATTGCAGGTAGCACCTGTACAATACGCCCTTCTTGAACAATATCTAATGGGTACATGCGTTTAATAACCGCTATCACTTCTTCAAAGGTTACGTTTTTTAAATTTAAAGAAATAACACCGCTTACCTGTGGGTGTACTGCAACGCTGTATGGCGTATCAGCCGTTAAGCCATTAAAAAATGAGCTTATTTCTACCTCTTTTGCGGCTACATCAAAACGTTTTACAGCTAACTCATTGGTTAGGCTTTGCTCACTATTAAGTGATGAAAGTAGGCTTTGTGTTAGCGCACTACTTACCTCTACCGGTGCCACACTTTTTGCTTTGTTACTGACAGGCGCAAGCTCTTGAGCAATATGTGGCTGAATCTCTTTTCCGGGCTTAAAACTATGGCACGCCGTTAAAAAAGGCGGTATTAAAATAAGCGCAAGCCATGGCTTTGTTGTATTATTTTTTAATTTCATAGTCGTATAATTCTAATTTTATTTGCTTATCATCATTTGCTAACAGCACTGAATTAGCGTTTATTGTTAGCACCCGAAACTCACCTACTACATCTCCTGGCTTATATACCTGCTTAGAAATAATCGCTTTGTATTGCTTTTCGGTTTTAATAATTGACTGTAACAACAGCGCTGTATTACTTACTGCTGCGCCATTTATTATTGGTGTTTTGCTAGGTTGTGTAGGGTCGCGCAGTATTTCAGCTGAACTAATAACAGGGAAAAAACATATGCAAATCACACACAAACTATAAAGCAATAAATTTTTCATTGGCGCTCACCGTGGCTATTTGTAATGTTAACTCTGCATTAGGGTATGTTTTCACTTGATAATTAAATTGCTGTATAAGCAGCTTTTGTTGGCTTGCTTTAAGGCCTTCTAAGTATCCTTGTAAACTAAAATAACGTCCCTGCAATGTAACCACCATTTGGTGCTCAAAAAACAGCGTTTGCGTATCGTGTTCACCCAGTTTTTCTACATCAATTGCTTTTGCTGGGTTTACCCTAAAGCTAACAACACGCACATCCGGTGTGTTTACGAATAGATCCCTTAATACAGCGGGTACTTTGTTAGCCGAAATAAAACCTTGGCTAAACATACTTAGCTTATTATTTATCTCTTCTAACTCGCGCTGTGTTTGCCCAACCTGATTTCTTAGTACTTTTGTGTAGTCATGCTCTAATGCCTGTGTAAGCATAGAAAGCTGTGCTTCATTTTGGTTTATTTTTTGCCATAATTCATTTTGCTTAATGCGTAAATTGTTTACTGCATCTTGCTGTGGGAACACTACAAACCATAATCCCAAGTAAACAATCAGAAATAAGCCAACAAATAGCACTGAATACTTTTCGCGCTGCTGCAACGTTGCGAATCTTGTTTGGTATTTAACAAATAATGGCCAGCCTTTTTTTTCACTTTGCTCACTCATTGCGTTACCTCACTTGAACTAAGTTCTGTAGCCACATTAAACTCGCTCACGCCATCTCTGCTCGACAGTTCCAGCACTGAAAACTCCTTCCCTTTGAAAAAGCTCGAATGCTTGAGATTAGCAAGCCAAATAGGTAAAAATTTGGCTTGCTGAGTACGCCCTTTGAGCATTACTTTTTGACCTTCAAACTTTATCTGATCGAGCCAAATTTGCGGCTCGTGGTACGCGGCCAAATCATGCATCACATCTGCGTAATCTGTTTTGGTATGCATAGATGTGTTTTCTAAATAATCAAACACCTGTTGTTTATGCAATATCTCTTGTTGCAGTACTTTTAGTTCATCAATCAAATGCGATTTATTTTGTTTATCAGCTAAGCGCTGCTTTACCACACTTAATTGCTGTTGTGTGTGTGTTAAATAGGCCTCGCTTTGTGTTACTAATTGCAGACTTTTATGCTCTTCGTATAAATAAAAAAGCCAAGTTAATGCAACTACACATAAGGTAGCTAGCCAAAGTACTAGCATGCCTTTAAAAGGAACGGGGTCGCGCCTAACCCTAATCGCTTTTTGGTAAAAGTTAATCCGTGTTTTCATAGCACTGAATCCGGACTGGTTAATTGATACGCGGCCCCCAATGCGTAATAGAAGCTTGGCTCAAGATCTTGGGCTAGATCGATATTAGGTTTGAAATCAACAACTTTTACTTGTAAAAATTCTGCAAGGCCAGCCCTTAAAGTCAAAGACGACAGGTCATCACAGTGCAGCTGAATACTTCTAATAGGAGGCTGCTTTAATTGGCTTTCAAAAAAGTCCATTGATCTTTGAATCTCAAGACCAAGGGCTTCTACTAGCCCGTGTGTACGCTCTTTATCCGAAATACCTAAAAACCCGTTCAATCGTCTAGCTAATAAAAGCTGACCATCGCGAATAATTAAAATACGTGGCTCGTGCCCTGCGTGTTGCACTATAAGCATGTGTGCACTTTTATCTTCACCAAACAAGGTTACTAAAATCATCTCTTCCGAGGTCATTGCCCTGAGGACAGGCTTTATTTTTGAAAAGCTATCGATAAAAGGCAGTAACTGAAGTTTATTGGTAATAAACACATTCATTTTACTGCTTTGCATAGGCTGAACGATTGGGTAATCGATAAAATCGGCAACAATGTTCTCTGGCGGAATATCAACTAAATCTTTTGTTGTCCAAGGTAAGGATTGAATGATTTCTTCGTCACTCAACATGGGTTTATCCATTTGCACTATTTGATAAAAATAGTGAGGCACCACTAAATTTACTGGGCACACCTCTGCACAAACTTCATTTGTGCAAGTTGCAATAGCAGCTGTATAATCTGTGAGGTCTTCAACATTCACGCTATATGAGTTATGAACGTACCACTGCCCTTGATTTTTTTTTAAACACACTGCTTTTACAGTATCTGCATAAGTAGCAATACCAATTGATGTGCTAGAGTCTAAACTGCGATTTAACCAAGATAACAACGAAAACAGCTTTTTTTTCATACAGCTACTATTGTTAATAAGAGATTAACTAAGTGTCGTACAAGATTGTTGGTTTGCAAGTATAAACACGAGAAATAATGCTTAATTTATTTAATATTGAAAAAGAAAGCCCAATACAACAAATAGATAGCAATTGTCTAAAAAAAAGAAACATACGCTTAAGCATTAAAAGAGATGACCTGCTCCACCCACTTATTAGTGGTAACAAATGGCGTAAACTAAAATATAATTTACAGCACATGCAAGCCACCAATAAAACACAGTTACTCACTTTTGGAGGCGCGTTTTCTAATCATATTCATGCCTGCGCTGGGGCGGGTAAATTATTTAATATAAAAACCCACGCCATCATTAGAGGACCCCATTTAGACACCCAAAACCCCACAGTGCGCTTTGCTAAACAATGTGCAATGGACTTACATGTGGTTACGCGTATTGAATATAAGCAGCGCCATGACCCAGATTACTTAGCTCAGCTGCAAGCACAATTCCCCTATGCATACATAATTCCAGAGGGTGGAAGTAATACACATGCCTTGCCAGGGTGTGCTGAGCTTGCTAAAAGCTTACCTAAGCATGATTACTTAATCTGTCCCACAGGCAGTGGCGGGACACTTGCAGGTTTAATTGAAGGCAGCTTTGAGGACACACAGCTGCTAGGAATTGCGGTATTAAAGCAAGCCGAATACCTTAACAAAGAAATTACAATACTTAGTAAAAAAGCCGCCCAGCAATCAAATTGGCAACTACTTACAGAGTTTCATGGTGGCGGTTATGGTAAGTTTACCAATGAATTGTGGCAGTTTTGCCAACGCATGCAGCAGCGCCATAACTTACCCCTTGAACCTATATACAGTGGTAAAATGATGTATGCATTATGGCAGCTGATCGAACAAGACTACTTTGCTGCTGGTAGTCATATAATGGCTATTCATACAGGCGGTTTACAGGGGCTCAATGGTTTAAAGTATCGTGGCTTGATTTAGTAATTATTCCTAATAAAACGTGGCATGTGTGTACTCTTGCAGAGGCTCAGAAAAGTAAAAGCCTTGTGCCGCAACTACACCTAGTTTAGCCAACATAAGTAGCTCTTTTTGGGTTTCTACACCCACCGCATACACAGGCATATTGAGCAACTTGCTTTGCGCTACAATATTTTTAACCTGTTTTTGTTGTTGAGCCTTTTCATCCACATTATGTACAAGCGCGTAGCCTAGCTTTATAGCACTGGCTATTGGTTGAGAAGCTATTTGGTCAATATGTTCAACACTCTGTACATTATCAATCACCACTACACTTTTTAGGGCCGTGAGTTTTTCAAAAGCGTAGGTCAATTTTGTTTGGTATTTAATAAAGTCAGCTTCACTAATTTCAAATTGTAGCTTACGCTCTTTTGTGAACGCCTGCATATTGGTTACAAACCAATCCCAAAACTTTTCGTTAAACCAATTACTTATATGTAAATTAATACTCACTGCAAGCTCGTTAGGCTCTGTCAAAATCAGCTTTTTAACCTGCAGGAGTACCGCTTTATCTAGCTCAAATGCCTGAAGATTATCAAAGCCTTGGTTAATAAAGTAACGTGCTGCTAATAAACCATGTGGCTGCTGCCTAATTCTGATTAACACCTCATGTTGTACAATATCGCCACTGGTGATCATAAATAATGGTTGAAAAAATAAAATAAACTTTTTCTTTTTAATATTTTCAATAACTTGGCCACAAGATATTAACTTCTCTTGATCGTGCTGCAAAGTAAGCCTATGCCAATGTTGGATCACGTTTTTTTCTGAAAAAAGCAAGGCAGACTTAGCTAACTTAAAAATAACAGGTTGCTCGGCTGCATACCGATAATCACACAAACCAACTTTTATGTTTTTACGTTTTACAGTACTTCGATAGCGCCTACAAATTTGATAAACGCATTCATGAAGATTTTCACTGTATGTATCTAGCTTTTCTACCGGAATATTATTTAAGGTGATAGCGACATTATTTGCATCAAATAAGTTTACAGATACTGAGGGGAGCTCTTTAAAATACTTTGCTATCATTACCTTAAAACTTGCTTGTATATCGGTATTTTCATCAAATACACAATCACACTTCACAATTGCGAATAAACTATGCCTTGCTGTAGTAGCCCCATACATAGATTTTACTTCGCAATTTAGCGTAGCTATTTGAGTTGAAGGTTTTTTAGCTGCTTTAGTCTGAGTGCGCGGTAGTGGTATGTTGGCAGTTGGCTTATTGATGATTACTTTCCACCATCTAACCCACCAGCTGGCAGCGCCCAACATAATAAGATTTAATAATAAAAATAAGTACGCTTGTTCAACCCAAGCGGGCCAGTGATATAAACTTATGCTAAGTGTTTTATAGCTAAATACATCGTGTTGTATATTGACTAAGTATTTAAAATGCTCTGCATTAGAGTGTGCAGTTAGCATAAAGCCCTTACTCTGCACTAAAGCCTGCACTATTTCTTTATCAGCATTAGCGTTAATTTGCAGCTCATAAATTTGCTGTGTTAACTGCTGGCCATTTTTGTGGATTTTTTTATGGAGCGTATTATTTAAAAGCACATTAAAAATAATGACTACCAGCAAAAAACTCGTTAAGTACATTATTTTTTTTTGCTTACCAAGTTTTATAAAGGCTTTATGCATAGTGCTCTCTGTGGCAACGCGACTATTTAAAGTGTTGTTCAAAATAGTCATTAGCACAAGCAGACTAAGCAAGTTTAAATGTTTATAATTTTTCTAAACAAAAAACCCCGTGCAAACGGGGTTTTGGCAAATAGTTTATTAATTTTTAGGTTGCTCGCCCCGCGCGTTTAATATCATTTCGCCGTCTTCCTTGTATAGCTCGCCTTTAGGCCATTGCGCTAACAGCGTTAAAACGTGCTCACTAGGGCGACACAGTTTAACCCCTTTTTCGGTGCACACTATAGGTCTGTTAACGAGTACTGGGTGCGTAAGCATGGCCTCTAAAATAGCTTCATCTGTTATGTTTTCATTCAACAAACCAAGTTTTTTAGCAGGCGATTTACTCACTCTCAACGCTGTTTTTGGTGTTAAATTTGCTGCGGCAAATAACGCTAACAATTGAGATTTTGTCCAGCCTTCTTTAAGGTATTCAATAACAATGGGGTCATAGCCAGCGGCCTTAATAACCTGCAATACATTGCGCGATGTACCACAATCGGGGTTATGATGAATAACAACCATACCGCTCTCCTAGTTAAACCAATAACGCGTTTTATTAGCAAAATAAACTAAGCTAAGCATAACAGGTACTTCAACAAGCACCCCTACAACGGTGGCAAGCGCAGCGCCAGAGTGTAAACCAAATAATGAAATAGCCACGGCAACAGCCAGCTCAAAAAAGTTAGAGGTTGCAATCATGCAAGCAGGCGCTGCAATACTATGAGCTAGGCCCATTTTTTTTGCAGCTATATAAGCTATTGCAAAAATACCATACGTTTGAATAAGCAACGGAATAGCAATCAATACAATGGCTTCTGGTTTATCTATTAAAGTTTGAGACTGAAAACCAAACAAAAGCGCCACCGTTGCCAGTAAACCAATGATGGAATATGGTTTCATTACCTTTAAAAAGTGATTTAACCGTGTGTGATCTTCACCTTTATCCAACTTTTTGCGGGTAATAGCGCCTGCTATTAATGGAATAAGTACATACAAAACCACTGAAAGTAATAACGTGTCCCACGGTACCGTTATGTCTGTTACCCCTAGTAATAAGCCTGCAATGGGCGCAAAGGCAAAAATCATAATAATATCGTTAATAGATACCTGCACTAACGTGTAATTAGCATCACCTTTTGTTAATTGGCTCCACACAAATACCATTGCAGTACATGGTGCTACACCTAATAAAATCATACCGGCTATGTATTCTGTCGCTGTTTGTGGGACAACAAAGTCTGCAAAAATACCTTTAAAAAATAACCACCCTAGTAAGGCCATGGTAAAGGGCTTTATGAGCCAATTGATAACAACTGTCAGCACTAAGCCTTTAGGCTTTTTACCTACGTCTTTAATGGAGGAGAAGTCAATTTGCACCATCATCGGGTAAATCATAAACCAAATAAGTACAGCGATAACAATATTTACATGTGCATATTCTAAGCTTGCAACAACACTAAATATATCGGGTATCGCGTAACCAGCTATAATGCCTACCGCAATTGCCAGCGCTACCCACACCGATAAAAAACGCTCAAATAACCCCACAGTAACCTCCTAAATGTCTTTTTGATTTACGCGTTTGCTGAGCTGCTCTGCTGTTTCTACTCGTTCAGAATACCTATCAACAAAGTGTTCTTTTTGGTCACGCATTAATAAAGTAAATTTTACGAGCTCTTCCATTACATCCACAATTCGATTGTAAAAAGCGGAAGGCTTCATTCGGCCACTCTCTTCAAATTCTAAAAACGCTTTAGGCACAGATGACTGATTAGGTATTGTTACCATGCGCATCCAACGCCCTAGTACGCGTAACTGATTAACCACATTAAATGACTGCGAACCACCACAAACCTGCATTACAGCCAACGTTTTACCTTGCGTAGGCCTCACTCCTCCTAAGCTTAATGGGATCCAATCAATCTGATTTTTAAATACGCTTGTCATAGCACCATGACGTTCTGGCGAGCACCATACTTGCCCTTCAGACCAAAGCATTAAATCACGCAACTCTTGCACTTTAGGGTGCGTCTCATCTTCACTATCTGTTATGGGTAACCCCTCAGGGTTAAATATTTTAACCTCAGCACCAAAGTGGGTTAGCAAGCGCGCACTCTCTTCTATAACCAACTTGCTATATGAGCGGGCTCGCAGCGATCCGTATAACAATAAAATTTTAGGCTTATGAGATGAAAACGTTCGTGTGAAATCCTTAACGCTAGGAGGAATGCTTTGTGAGAGTGCTAAATTAGGTAGCTCGTGCTCAATTGATTTACTCATAACCTTTAACCTTATAGCTCTGTAGCGAACTAAACACATATGAAAAAACAGATATATGAAATTTCACATATGAAAACATCAGAGTCAACTCTATTTATACCCATCCGCTTAATTAAGTGAGCTATTTGGGGGATGGAAAAACGTGTTGATAGCTTGGCAAAAAATTCGCTATTTAGTTTCTCTCGGCAATTGCTCCTGCATTGCTCTACCTTCTGCTTCCATGCAGTTATAAATGAGAATTTTTAAACACTGATAGCGACACTTTTAGCCCCTCAAAATGATGAAGCATTATTGCGGACAGGTATGAGATTGGCATTTAACTTTCGATCGTAAAAAATGCTCTCTGGGCAGTGGTTGTCTGTAAGTAAAAACTAAAAAAGCCGCTTAGTAGCGGCTTTTAAGATTACATTTCAACATTTTTGTCTTTGTCTAAAACGGAATGTCATCATCAAAATCTATTGTTGGTTCCATAGGATTTGATGCGCCGCCTTGTGGGGCATTTTGCGGCTTAGGTGCAAAACCACCTTGCTGCTGTGGTGCACTATTTTGCTGTGGAGCGAAGCCGCTGTTGTTTGATTGCTGGTATTGGTTATTTTGCTGTGGTGCAGCCGCTGCAGCCGGACGCTGTGCTGGAGCCGCCTGCTGTTGTTGCCCATAGCCACCGCCTTGCTGACCTTGGTTATTTTGGCCATAACCACCGCCTTGCTGATTATTCTGGTAACCGCCACCTTGTTGGCCGCCTTGATTACCTTGATAGCCACCACCTTGCTGATCACCACCACGAGCGCCTAGCATTTGCATTTGACCTGTAAAGCCATCAACGACAATTTCAGTTGTGTATTTTTCTTGGCCTTGCTGATCAGTCCATTTACGTGTCTGTAGTTTACCTTCTACGTAAATTTGTGAGCCTTTACGGCAGTATTCGCCAACAATTTCAGCTAATTTGCCAAAAAACACGACACGGTGCCACTCAGTTTTATCAACCATTTGGCCAGTGTTTTTATCTTTATAGCTATCTGACGTTGCTAAGGTAATATTTGCTACACCATTGCCATTAGGCATGTAACGAACTTCAGGATCTTGTCCTAAATTACCAACCAAAATTACTTTGTTCACACCGCGTGCCATGGAACCATCTCCTATAAACGTTAGATTAAACCAGCTACTTTACGTGCTTGGTCTAGGTCGAATTCTTTATCATTAATCTTTAAATAGCTGCGGCTTTCGTCGCGTACTACTGTTGCTTCTATTACGCCAGGTAAAGCAACTAGCTGAGAAGCAAGTTCTTGAGCTTGCTCTTCAGAACTTAAATTGGTCATTAAACTAATAACTTTACTTTTCGGTGGGACTTGCATTTTCCACGCAATAATAAGCCATATTAACCCAACAAGTGCCGCTGCCGCAAACACAGCTTGTGTACTTGTTGTTTGTGCTACGTAACCCCCTAAAATACCACCTAAAAAAGCCCCTAAAAACTGGCTAGAGGAATACCCGCCCATCGCCGAACCTTTTTGGCTTGCAGGGGCTATACGCGATACAAGCGCAGGCATAGTCGCTTCCAAGAAATTAAATGCGACAAAATAAAGCAGCATACAAATGGCAATGCCAACCACACTATTTACCCAAATAGACATGGCAAACATACTGACCGAAAGCAGCGCAATTGAGCCAATAAAAGCCTGTTTTTCTTTTTCTTTTTTAATGGCAATAATCATCATTGGCACCATTAAAATAAACGCTAGCAGCAACACCGGAATATATAAATACCAGTGGTGGTTGGCAACTAAGCCGTCTTCTATTAGCTGGCTTGGTAGTACCACAAAAATAGTGGTGAGTGTTAAATGTAGCAGTAACACACCAGCATTTAAGCGCGATAATTGCGGATGCTTAATTAATTTTTTTATGTCGCTAAAGCTTGCCAAGGTATCGCCTTTAGGCGCTTTATTAACGGCATTAGGCACTAAAAATAAAATAATACCAATACCAAACACGGCAAGGATTGCTGTTAACCAAAATACCCCTGCTACGCCCCACGACGCTGCAACTATGGGCCCAAGTAACATAGCAAAGGCAAAGCTCATGCCTATGCTCATGCCAATTACAGCCATTACTTTAGGGCGTTGTTCGTCGCGGCTTAGATCGCTGGCAAAAGCAAGTAATGCACTGGCTATAGCGCCCATACCTTGTAGTGCTCGACCCAATGTAACCATTTGAATAGATTCAGCAAGGGCTGCAATAACAGAGCCCAACGCAAACACAACTAAGCCACCAACAATGACTTTTTTACGGCCTATTTTATCTGACAAACGCCCCATGGGTATTTGCAGTACTGCTTGGGTTAAACCATAAGCGCCAATTGCAAATCCTATCCACATAGGCGAAAACCCATCAAGCGATTGGCCATAAATAGCCAATACAGGCATCAGCATAAACAAGCCGAGCATTCTAAATGCAAACACACTCGCCAGCGATACTGCGGCGCGTTTTTCTCGTGAATTAAGTGAAGATGCGGTCATTATCTGCGTAATCTTACGATATGAAAAATTTAGGCTGGGATTCTACCACAAGCTTGGCAATAATTAATCGCCTATAAGTAAGGATTTTTTCGTTGATCATTGATTAATAATGTTTCGTATTATGCGATACTGGACAAATAATTTTGGTAATAAACGAGATAGCATGGAAAACATTGAAGTCCGAGGCGCCCGTACGCACAATTTAAAAGACATCAGCCTAACCATCCCACGTGATAAATTAATTGTTATCACAGGCCTATCTGGTTCGGGAAAATCATCACTGGCATTTGATACTTTATATGCAGAAGGACAGCGTCGTTATGTAGAGTCACTTTCTGCCTACGCAAGGCAATTTTTATCGTTAATGGAAAAGCCTGACGTTGATCATATTGAAGGCCTCTCTCCCGCCATTTCTATTGAGCAAAAATCTACATCGCACAACCCTCGCTCAACAGTGGGTACCATTACCGAAATATACGATTACTTGCGTTTAATGTTTGCCCGTGTGGGAGAGCCACGCTGCCCAACTCACGACTTACCCCTTGCAGCTCAAACAATTAGCCAAATGGTTGATACCGTTTTAGCACTGCCAGAGGGCACTAAGCTAATGCTTTTAGCCCCGGTAGTTAAAGACCGTAAAGGCGAGCATGTTAAATTACTAGAGCAGCTCTCAAGCCAAGGGTATATTCGTGCTCGTATAGATGGCGAAGTATGCGACTTATCCGATCCACCAACGCTTGAGCTTCATAAAAAACACACTATTGAAGTGGTTGTTGACCGCTTTAAAGTAAAAGATGGCCAGCAGCAGCGTTTAGCCGAATCATTTGAAACCGCACTAGAAATGTCTGGCGGTGTAGCAAATGTAGCCTACATGGACGACAGCACAATAGAAGAAATGCTGTTCTCGGCAAATTTTGCCTGCCCTACCTGTGGCTATGCAATGACCGAGTTAGAGCCACGTTTATTTTCGTTTAATAACCCTGCGGGGGCATGCCAAAGCTGTGATGGTTTAGGCGTACGCCAATATTTTGATCCTAACCGTGTGGTGCATAACCCCGAGCTAAGCTTGGCCGGTGGTGCTATTAAAGGCTGGGATAAACGCAGTTTTTATTATTTTCAAATGCTACAAGCGGTTGCCGATCACTATAATTTTGATTTAGATGTGCCATTTGAAAAACTTGCTAAAGAATCACAAAAAATTATTTTAGAAGGCTCAGGTAAAACAAAAATAGCCTTTAACTACCGTAACGACAGAGGCGATTTAATAACTCGTAACCACGAGTTTGAAGGCGTGTTAAATAACATGAACCGTCGCTATCGCGAGACGGAGTCAAACTCGGTACGTGAAGAGCTCGCTAAATATCAAACTAGCCAAGCGTGCCCTAGCTGTCATGGCTCACGTTTACGCCAAGAAGCACGCCACGTATTTATAGGTCAAACAAACCTGCCTGCTATTACTAATATGAGTATTGGCGAGGCAATGGACTTTTTTGAAGGGTTATCACTCACCGGTCAGAAAGCCCAAATAGCTGAAAAAATCCTGAAAGAAATTCGCGACCGTTTATCGTTTTTAATTAATGTAGGCCTTAACTACTTATCGCTTGAACGCAGTGCTGATACCCTCTCTGGTGGTGAAGCGCAGCGTATTCGTTTAGCCAGCCAAATTGGCGCGGGCCTTGTAGGTGTAATGTACGTACTGGATGAGCCATCAATTGGTTTACACCAGCGCGATAACGACCGTTTATTACAAACCTTGGTGCATTTACGCGACTTAGGTAACACCGTGATTGTGGTTGAGCATGATGAAGATGCCATTCGCGCAGCCGATCATATTATTGATATTGGCCCAGGCGCGGGTGTACACGGCGGGCATATTATTGCACAAGGTACACGAGACGATATTTTAGCGACCAAAGACTCGGTAACGGGCCAGTTTTTATCTGGCGTGCGTAAAATAGAAGTACCACAAGAACGTAACCCAACAGGCGACAAATGGCTTGAGCTGTTTGGCGCCACAGGTAATAACCTTAAAAATGTAGACTTAAAAATTCCATTTGGCTTATTAACCTGTATTACAGGGGTATCGGGCTCAGGTAAATCAACGCTCATTAACGATACACTTTTTAAGCTTGCGCATACTGAACTTAACGGTGCCACCACAGCGGAAGCCGCACCTTACAAGTCAATTAGTGGCCTTGATCATTTTGATAAAGTGATTGATATTGACCAAAGCCCGATTGGCCGTACACCGCGCTCAAACCCTGCAACCTACACAGGTATTTTTACCGGTATTCGTGAGTTATTTGCAGGGACACAAGAAGCCCGTTCACGTGGCTATAAAGTAGGTCGTTTTAGCTTTAACGTAAAAGGCGGGCGCTGTGAAGCTTGCCAAGGCGATGGCGTAATTAAAGTAGAAATGCACTTTTTACCTGATGTATATGTACCGTGTGATGTATGTAAGGGTGCGCGCTATAACCGCGAAACCTTAGAAGTACAATACAAAGGTAAAAACATTCACCAAGTACTCGAAATGACGGTTGAAGACGCGCACGACTATTTTGATAAAATACCCGCAATAGCCCGCAAGCTTAAAACCCTTATGGATGTTGGTTTATCGTATATTCGTTTGGGGCAAGCTGCTACCACGCTCTCTGGTGGTGAAGCTCAGCGTGTAAAACTGGCTCGTGAGCTATCTAAACGCGATACAGGTAAAACTCTTTACATACTTGATGAGCCAACAACCGGCCTTCACTTTGCCGATATTGAACAACTACTTGTTGTATTACATCGTCTGCGTGATCACGGTAATACCATAGTAGTTATTGAGCATAACTTAGATGTGGTTAAAACCGCAGACTGGGTGGTTGATTTAGGCCCTGAAGGCGGTGCTGGCGGCGGTGAAATACTCATTGCAGGCACACCTGAAGAGGTCGCTAAATGTGAGCGCTCGCATACTGGGCATTACCTAAAGCCATTACTTTAAGGTAGATAATAAAAAGTATTCATTAAAAGGAAAAAATGCCGCTAAATTTAGCGGCATTTTTATTTACTTATACTAGTAAAGCAATTTATGTACGAGGAATAAATCCGAGCGCATCGTATACCGATTTAAGTGTTTTTTCTGCACGTACACTGGCTTTTTCTGCCCCTGATTTCATGATGCTATCAAGTAGATTTTGATCTTCTCTGATCTCTTTAAAACGTGCTTGGATTGGCTCAATCATGCTAACAACTGCATCGGCTGTGTCTTTTTTCAAGTGGCCATACATTTTATCTTCGTACTCTGGCACTAAGTCTTCAATTGAGCGCTTAGTGGCTACGCTTAATAAAGTAAGTAAATTAGAAACGCCTGGTTTTTCAGTGCGGTCAAAGTAAATACGTGCTTGCTCGTCTGAATCGGTTACTGCTTTTTTAAGCTTTTTCTCAATCTTTTTAGGCTCATCTAATAGCATGATGTAGCCGTTAGGGTTTTCATCAGACTTAGACATTTTTTTAAGCGGATCTTGAAGGCTCATTACGCGTGCGCCAAATTCTGGGATATAAGGCTCAGGTAATTTAAATACATCACCGTATAAATTATTAAAGCGTGTAGCTATATCGCGCGTTAACTCTAAGTGCTGCTTTTGATCGTCCCCTACCGGTACTTGGTCTGCTTGGTATAATAAAATATCCGCTGCTTGCAATACTGGGTACGAAAATAAGCCGACGTTTACATTATTAGCATGTTTAGATGACTTATCTTTAAACTGAGTCATGCGGTTAAGCTCACCCATTTGCGCATAACAATTTAGCACCCATGCTAACTGCGCATGCTCTGGCACTTGTGACTGTAAAAATAAGGCTGATTTTTCAGGGTCTATGCCACACGCCGCGTACAAGGCTATACCATCTAATACTCGAGAGCGAAGAAGTTCAGGCTCTTGACGAACAGTAATCGCATGTAAATCAACAAGCATAAAGAAACTTTCGTGGTCTTCCTGTAGCTTTAGCCACTGGTTAATAGCGCCAACATAGTTGCCTATTGTCATACCACCGGTTGGCTGAATGCCACTTAAAACTACTGGTTTACTCATGATTTTCCTTTAGTGTTGTTTAGTTAATTAAAAATTTTAACGCTGTGTTAGTGTTGGTATTATATCTAAGAAGTTCTCGCATAGGTACTGTGGATTAAAGTCGCTTAGGTTTTCGCCTTGGTTATAACCATAATCCACCGCTATGACATCAATTTTAGCGGCATGTGCTGCCAATATATCGCTTTTTGAATCGCCAATCATAATAGCCTTACTCGGCTCAACATTCAGCTTTTTACATGCATACAGCAAAGGCGCTGGCGACGGCTTTTTAGCCATATCGTCTCCACACACGATTACTTCAAAGTGGCGCGTAAGGGAAAGCTTATCAAGTAGAATTTCGGTAAATATGCGCGCTTTGTTGGTAACGAGGGCTTTAGGCATACCACTGAGCGCATTAAGCCCTGTTTCTACATGTTGATATAACACGCTATATTCGCCCACTAGCTGCTCATAATGTTGATAGAATAAAGCAATGGCTTTTGCACTAAGCGCTTC
Organism: Pseudoalteromonas sp. P1-7a; assembly: GCF_001401855.1. NCBI lineage: Bacteria > Pseudomonadati > Pseudomonadota > Gammaproteobacteria > Alteromonadales > Pseudoalteromonadaceae > Pseudoalteromonas > Pseudoalteromonas sp. P1-7a. The sequence goes on from NZ_LKDU01000007.1 coordinate 55,806, forward strand.
ATCTAAATGTTCGCTAATTTGCATATCACCACTGAGTGCACGCTTAACTAGGGTTTCAATACCATTGCCTATCCAGCTTTCAACCAAGCTTTGGCTAACAATAGGGAATGCTAAATCACTCAGTGTTAAATTTATTGCTAGGTATAAATCGTAAACGCTATCAACAAGTGTGCCGTCAAGGTCGAACAAAGCTACATCATATTTCATTACTTTACGTTTCCTAACTGCTCACGCATTTGATCAATAACCACTTTATAATCAGGCTCATTAAAAATAGCAGACCCTGCTACAAACATGTCGGCACCTGCTTGCGCTGCTGCGGCTATATTATCAACCTTAATACCGCCATCAACTTCTAAGCGAATATCACGACCCGACTCAACGATGCGCTGCTTAGCTTGGGCTAGTTTTTCAAGGGTGTGGGGGATAAAGCTTTGGCCGCCAAAACCTGGATTTACCGACATTAGTAAAATAGTGTCTAACTTATCAATAACGTGATCGAGATAGCTCAGGCTAGTGGCAGGATTAAATACTAAACCGGCCTTACAACCATGATCTTTAACAAGTTGTATGGTGCGGTCTATGTGCTCGCTCGCCTCAGGGTGAAAGGTAATTATTGATGCACCGGCCTCTGCGAACTGAGGGATTATACTATCTACAGGCTTTACCATTAGGTGTACATCGATAGGGGCCGTTACCCCGTAATTTCTAAGCGCTTTGCACACCATAGGGCCTATTGTGAGATTAGGCACGTAGTGATTATCCATGACATCAAAATGTACTACATCAGCACCTGCAGCGAGTACCTTATCTACATCTTCACCTAATTTTGCAAAGTCAGCTGACAAAATAGAAGGCGCTATTAAGTATTTTTGTTCAGGGTTTAGCATAGTAATCCGTCAATCAATAAAATATGCCTTAATGTACCGTAAATACTGGAGTTTCCCAAGTAATACACGGCAAATTGGGTATAACTAAAATAGCAATTTAAATACATAAGAATTTATTTATATAAAGCTTTAACTATCACAAGGAAATATTAGTTTGTTATTTATACAGCTTTTGTTATTATTAAAGGAGTAACTTACTTTTAGGCTAATATTATGCGTGCTTTTAAAACAGGGATCTTAATTGCGTCGGCATTGTTATTTATTGGGGCATTTAGTTTTGCGCCAAGTTCTGAGCAAGATTTAAGCTTAGTTAGTAACTGTCACCATCAGGCGAGTAGTAATAACACTCCAAGCGCCCTAACGTGTACGAAAGTAGAAGAAGATTCGTCGTGGTTTTCGTGGCTCACAGGCGATAGTCGCAGTGCGCAATTTCATTATTTAGATTTACTAGAGCTATTAACTAGCTCAGAAGACGCTAAAAATACGCCTTCAATAAAACCTCTATTTTAAATAATGCTGCACTTTATTAGCGCGTTGCAAAGTGTGCTAGCAGCATTTTTTGGTGTGCAATCAGAGCACAAACGCCAAGCCGACTTCCAACAACACTCCCCTCTTTTTATTATTGCTTTAGCTGTGCTGTTTTTCGTTATTTTTGTAGTGACAATTTATGCAGTGGTTGCTTGGGTGCTAAATACATAGCCATTAACTCGTCAACTTTATTGCGTGAGCCACCTTTAGGGCTGATAGTACGTTTTACCTGAATTTTACCAAGCGTAGCTTGGCTATAAATTTTTCGCGTCCACACGGTATCGTGGTTAGATATAAGCACTGGGGTATTGTTTTCAAACGCAGCTTGCTCGGCTAAGTTTGCTAAGTTTGCTTGATCGTCTAAATTAAACCCGCCTTTAGCATAAGAGGTAAACGACGCTGTTTTACTTAGCGGCACATAAGGCGGATCGCAATAAATAACCGCGTTGTTTGGCACAAGCTTAAACACATCATCGTAGCTTAGGCAGGTAAATGTGGCTTTTTGTGCTTTTTCGGCAAAAAAGTACATTTCTTTTTCTGGAAAATAAGGCTTTTTATACTTACCAAATGGCACGTTAAAAATGCCTTTAAGATTATACCTGCACAATCCATTGTAACCATGGCGATTCATGTATAAAAAGAGCATTGCGCGCTCATATACATCATTGCTTTTATTAAACTGTACACGGTATTCGTAGTAAGCGTCTGGATGGTTATTTAAATCAACAAACAGCTTTTTAGAGTCACTTATAAACTCATCAGGTGAGCGCTTGAGCTCTTTGTATAAGTTAATTAAGTCAGCATTTATGTCGTTAAGTAAATAGCGTTTAAAATTACTGTTTAAGAATACTGAGCCTGCACCTACAAACGGTTCTACCAAGGTTTCAGCATGTTTGCTGGCTTGAGATAATCGTGCATTAATATCTTCAACTAGGCTGTATTTACCGCCAGCCCATTTAAGGAAGGCTCTACTCTTTTGTTGCATTGGTTCTTAACTTCAATCTGCTGTAGCGCGATTTTACACTAAAGTGAGTCAGTTTACTGATCAAGTCGTGCAATTTCTTGTTTTATTTTGCTGATTTTTTTATAAAAAGGCTTGTTCTTTCTAAGCGTACTTGGCAAGGCAGACAACGCACTTTTAGCATCAGCGAGTGATACATAACTGCCAAGAGTAGCTACCCACCATACTTTATTGTTCCGCTTAGTTTTATATACCCTAGCCCGCTGGCTTAAACTATGTTGAATAATAAACTCACGAATGATTTTTTCCTGTGTCACAGCAAGCAGCTGCACAGTTGTATTATTATCTGGCTGAGCTAAATACCACGCGTTATCTGATACGTTATTTGAGGTTTTAGACTGTGGGCTTTCTTTATCGTCACTTTCAATTGGCTCAATAGCCTCAGGAGTGTTTGAGCTTTGTGGTAACGCCTCGCTTTGCTCACTTTGAGCGCTTTGTTGAGCCTGACGCGTTAGGCTTTGCATTATCGCCGGCACATCGTTTTTATGTGGCGCTTCACTCCCTTGTGATTTATCGCTGACCGGCTCTAAAGGCAAATCCGCTTTTGAAATATCAGCATTGTCATTACTGACTTCTTTATCCGCTCTTGGGATAGCGGTAATTTTAGAAGCAGGAATAGCGGTATCTATGTCTTGGCTTTGTTGATTTTGATAGTACGTTTGCCACCATTGGGTCATGTCATTTTTATAGAGCAGCCCAATAATTAGTAACATAATAATAATTAACAACGAGATTAAATGTATACGCCATGACACTGTATCTTTTTTTACAATATCAGCCACATGCTCCGTTGGCTGCCATGCTAATAATAAGCTGGGGTTGCCTTTTGCTTCATTTAAAAATGCGCTAAATACGGGGTCTTCATCGTACGGTAAATTAGGAAAATACCAGCTCATCAACTGTTTAGATTCTCTGGAAGATAAAGGCTCTAAGTAAATTTCAACGGCATTATTAATAGCCAGCTTTGATTGCGAGGCTAGCATAATATAAAGCGTTATAGGGCTATTTTTGGCAAGTAACTCTAACTCTTGTAATAACTCTTCAGATAAATGCCTTGCATTATCGAGCACCCATAAACAGGCCTCGCACGGCTGTTGTTCTAGCAGTTGGTAAAAGTTTTCACTTAACGATAAATCGTGGTCAATCAGCGGAGAGTTAAAGCTTTGCTCTAATATATCACTCATCAGTGATACATCATTTACACTGGCACTTACTTGTACAAATGCTTTATTAAAACTGTTGTATTTGTCGGTGATGAAGGTTTCGAGCATATAACTTTTGCCAAGGCCTGAGGTGCCTAGCAATACAATTAAGTTTTGCCCATATTCAAATTGCAGCGCGATTCTATCCACCAACGCCGCACGGCTTGGTAAAATTTGCGCCTGCATTATTGCTCGATTAACGCTCTAACGTGGTCATCTGATACGTCATCTACTAATGCGCATTGACCAAATTCTGTCGGTAAAATAAAACGGATAGTGCCCTTTTTATTTTTTTTGTCTTTGCGCATATGCATCAAAAACTGCTCAGCAGTCATTTCTGCTGGGATCTCAGTAGGCAAATTATAAAGCTTGAGTAGCGTTACAATTCTATCTACCTCATCTTGCGACAAATCACCGCGTGTATGGGCTAATTTAGCAGCCAGTACCATTCCGGTCGCAACAGCCTCACCATGCAGCCATACGCCATACCCCATTTGCGCTTCAATTGCGTGAGCAAAGGTATGCCCTAAATTGAGTAACGCACGAAGGCCATTTTCTTTTTCATCTTGTGCAACAATAAGCGCTTTAATTTCACAACATCTATAAATGATATGCTGCAAACTGGCTTCGTCTAATTGCTGTAGCTTTTCTGCATTTTGCTCAATAAAAGCAAAGAGCTCGGTATCGTAAATCAGACCATACTTGATAACTTCGGCCATGCCCGCTGCAAATTCACGCGCCGGTAATGTATGAAGTGATTCAGTATCAATAAAAACAGCTTGCGGCTGATAAAATGCCCCAATCATATTTTTACCCAGTGGGTGGTTTACAGCTGTTTTCCCCCCAACAGAGGAGTCAACTTGTGATAGTACCGTGGTAGGAATTTGAATAAACGGTACACCGCGTTGATAGCATGCAGCTACAAAGCCTGTTAAATCGCCAATAACACCGCCACCTAATGCTATTAAGCAGGTATCTCGACCGCAATTATTTTGCAATAAAAAAGCAGAAATTTTCTCAAACCATTCAAGTGATTTGTATTGCTCACCATCTGGAATGACAAAAGAAAGAGGGTCTAGCTCAGCTAACGAATCTAGCAGTCCTTGCAAATATAAAGGGGCAACTGTGTCGTTAGTGATAATGATAGGCCGACAATCACCAATGTGGTGAACAAGGCGGCCATTATCTTGAAGTGCAGATTGACCAATAAAAATAGGATAACTTCGCTCGTCCAAATTAACAGTTAATTCAAGCATGCTTTGTTATTTCCTTTATTATTGGTTTTTAAAAATCTAATTTCTCGATGATTTGGTTAGCAACAACTTTAGCGCTTTGCTCATCGGTGCGTACAACAAAATCAGCAACTTCTTTGTATAGTGGCTCGCGTTCTTCTGCTAAGCGCTCTAGTACATTACGAGGTGCTTCTTCAGTTTGCAGTAATGGGCGACGCTTGTCGCGTTGCGTGCGTGCAACTTGCTTTTCTATAGGTGTCTCTAGGTATACAACGATACCGCGAGCCGAAAGCTTGTTTCGAACTTCTTTACTCATTACTGACCCACCACCGGTTGCAAGTACAATACCTTGCATTTCGGTTAAGTCGCCAATAACAGATTCTTCACGAAGTCTAAAGCCTTCTTCACCCTCAAGATCAAACACCCAGGCAATATCTGCACCGGTACGGCGTTCGATTTCTTGATCAGAATCGACAAATTCAAGGTGTAATTGGTCAGCGATGTGACGACCAATCGTGCTTTTGCCAGCCCCCATGGGGCCAACTAGAAATATATTACGTTTCTCAGCCATATCTTTTAGTACAAACGAACTCTAAAATTTGAAATAAAACCCCGCCTAACGACCTGGCCCCAAAATTAAGGAGGGGATTATCTCAGTAATTGGCCGGGTATTTCAAGTCTATTACAATAAAAAGCCATATAACGAGCAATTATTATCAATAAACACTCGTTGGCGAACATAAAACCACTAAATTTTAGTCTATTTGTATTTTCGGTGTCACGAAAATAAGTAATTCACGTTTCTCATTAAACTCGCTGGTGCTCTTAAATAAGCGTCCAACATAGGGAATATCACCAAGTACAGGTACTTTATTTGTGGTATTAATTATTTGCTGCTGAAAAATACCACCCAGCACAACGGTTTGGCCGTTATCAACCAGCACTTGTGTTTCAATTTGTTGAGTGTCTATCGACACCGCTTCACCTGTTCCGGTTTGGACCGTTTCGCCACGAGTATCTTGTGTAATAACTAAGTCTAAAATAACTTTGTTGTCAGGCGTTATATGCGGTGTAACCTCAAGGCTCAATACCGCTTTTTTAAAGCTTACAGTAGTAGCACCACTTGAGGCTGATTCGGTATAGGGGATTTCAGTACCTTGCTCAATACGTGCTTTTTGCTGATTAGCCGCAGTAATGCGCGGGCTCGCAATAATCTCACCTTTATTTTCTTCCTCTAAAGCGCTTAGCTCTAGATCAATTAAGGTGCCATTCGCCAACTTTGCTATGTGTAAACCAATACTCGCCGCAGGGTTAGTAATAGGTAGGTTTACATTAAGACGGTCTGATAAGTCAGGAATAGTACCATTTGAGATAGACTCTGCACCTTCAAGCGAGCCTGAAATACCATCACTATCTTGTTGGTCGCTAAATCCCCAACGTACACCTAAATCTTCTGTGACGTTATCGCGTACCGTTACCATACGTGATTCAATAACAACTTGTTGCACTGGGATATCAAGTGTTTCAATCATACGACGGATACTTTCAATACTCTTCGCTGTATCTTTAATAAGTAAGGTATTGGTACGCTGGTCGACCGATACACTGCCACGAGCAGAAATGATACTGTTCGTGTCGGTTTTAAGTAAATCCGCAAAGTCTTCAGCTTTAGCATAGTTTAAACGAATATACTCACTGTAAAGCGGCTCTAAATCTTCGACCTTTTGTTTAGCTAGTAAATCTTTCGCTTCACGGGCGGCTAGCTCTTCAGCTGGCGCCACCATCAATATAGAGCCATCCATGCGCTTATCAAGGCCTTTAATACGCAGCACAACATCTAAAGCCTGATCCCATGGAACGCCATCTAAACGAAGCGTGATGTTGCCGGTTACTGAGTCACTCGTTACTAAGTTAAACTCGTTATAGCCCGCTATTATTTGCAGTACAGCTCTAACCGAAATATCTTGGAAGTTTAAGGTCATTGGACGACCTTGGTATTCTTTGCCCCCATCTAAATAAGCATTTTGCGTTTCATCTTTTTCAATCGTTAACGTTAAAATGTTATCTATTTGCTGGTAGGTAAAGGTAAAAGCAGCATTAGGCTCAATAACCACACGACTTAGGCTATCTTCTTTAAAGGTTTCAATGGTACTTACAACAGTGCCAAAATCTAATACATCTAGTTCATACAGTAAGTCGTCTAAAATATCTGTATGATGAAACTCTGCAATTATTTTTCCACCGCTTTCATGTACTTCTATTGCAGCTTGCGTGTCTTGCAAAAATACTAAAACTTTTGCTTCACCTTTTTCACCACGGCGAAAATCAATAGATTGAATCCGGTTAATATAAGCGCTTGAGGCATCATAACCATTGCTGCTTTCATCAGAAGCTTGTTCAGTAAGTGGGTTATCCGATACGCGCAACGACACTAAGTTATTATTAACTTGAGTTTCGTATATTTTTAAACGTTCCAAATTTACCGTAACTTTTAAGCCTTGCTCTGTCTGTACGCTGCTAACACTATTAATACCTGCGTGATCGACCGGTACATTTTCAAGGCCCTGCTCTAATTCAACACCATCAAACAGCATCTCTATACGCGCTGGTGTATTATGTACCTGAATTTTAGGTTGTTGTGTTAGCTCTTCGTCGAATACAAGTTGTAACTCGGTCTCGCCTTTAAGCAATGGGTTATAGCGTACATCATAAAGTAATGGCGCTGCACTAGCTGTTTTTGCAACAAAAAGAGCCAATATGACAAAAAACATCGTTTGAAAACGATGATGCCAAAGTACATCCTTATGCATGTGTGTTTCACCTTTTTTATTATTAATTTGCGCCATTATTTGCCGCCTCTAACATTTCCAATTTAGTCAGCCGCTCTTTCCAACAACCCGACCCATCAGGGATTAATTCAACTAATTCTACATAATCACTACTTACAGATTTAACCTTACCGTCGTATGTCCCTAAGTAGTTATTTACCGTTACCCTATGCAGCGTCTCATCTGCTGCGGTGATCAATGCCCACATTTGTCCGTTAGAGCCTAACGTCCCTTTCATAGATAGGTTATCGAGCGGGTATTTTTCTAGCGGCTCTCTCACTCTATCAGGGTCAGGGTGTAAACAATTTTTAATTTGCGTCAGTTTATTTTGAATAATTTCAGGCTGTGGTGCTACAAAAGGGCTTCGCAATTGCGATGCGTTATATTCAAAATGTTCAAACTGAGTTAATTCAGGTATTTCTTCAACTTTAGCCGTGGTACTGGCTTTAACTTGGTCAATAAACTCTTTTTGCTCAGACGTATCGTCATTACAACCTGCTAAAAATAAAATAGACAGCGATAATAAAGGGACTAATCTCACTTTTTAACCCCTTCTTCATAACGATATGTTTTTGCTACTACACTGAATGTTAGTTGCTTTTCCCCAGATGATACAATCGAAAAGTCATGTAAACTAACAATTCGTGGTAATTGGGCTACTTTTCCAACAAATTCACCGAACTCATGGTAAGTACCTATTACTTCAATTTTTATAGGGAGCTCTGTGTAAAACTCTTTTTCGACTTCCGGTAACCAACCTATTTTTAAAAATGTTAAACCGCTAGTAGTCCCTACATAAGATAAATCATCAAGTAGACCCGGTGTTTCATTTGATGTGGGTAGTCGCTTTAACAATTGAGAAAACTTATCTTCCATATCAACCATCTGCTGACGGTATATATCAAGTTTACTTGCTACAGCATATTTAGTTCTATAAGTGCTACGTAATTCCACTTCTTTTGCTACAGCACTGTGGTAGCTGTCTATTTCGTCAGATACCAATAAGCTGTAGCTAAAAAATAACACTAAACCGGCGACAAATAAGCAACTAATTGCTTTTACTGCAACAGGCCACTCACCAATATTGTCGAGCTCAATTTCATTCCAATCTATTTCATTTAGAGCTTTTAAATCAAGGTTCATCACTTACCTCACCAATTTCATCAAATGGTTTTACATAAAACTCCATATTAAAATCACTGAGTAACCGTGATGTCTGATCGCCCGCTACAATACCTTGCATGGTGGGTCTTTCTAATAAGTATGAGCCTTGCACCTGACGCAGCATCGTAGATAAGCGATTGTTTGATTCACTTCGACCAAGTACATGTATTTGGTTACCACGACGCTCAAGCTTAGTGAGATATACCCCTTGAGGAACAATTTTCGCCACCTCATCCATAATTTGAGTGCCTAAATTACGACTGCTTTGCAACTCTTCGATTAATCGCATACGTTGTTGTAAATTTTCTTTTCGTTTATCAAGATCTCGAATTTCACTAATTTTTTTATCAAGCATGCTTATTTCTGAACTGAGATAGTTATTTTTTAAGTTTTGGCCATCTTTTAAACCAGCATAAAAAGAACTAAGCAGGTACATACATGCAAAGCAACCAATTACTACCGCAACTATAATTGTGATGAACTTCTTTTTAGACTCTTCACGTTGCAACTCGCGCCAAGGCAGTAAATTTATATGTGGCATGATGAAAAGCTCCTTAATGCCAAACCAGTAGCAATTGCAAACTGTGTTCTATTTCGCTGCATAATATTTCGATCTACTTTTGGTGAAATTTCCATATTTGCAAACGGTTCAGCTACAACAGCATGAATACCCAGCTCTTCTATTAACAAACGATCGAGCCCTTCGATCATCGATGTGCCACCGGTTAGTACAATATAATCAACTTGATCTTTACCTGTGGTTGTTAAAAACATTTGTACCGCACGCCGCACTTGCTGCAATAATGATGTTTGAAACGGTGCAAGTACTTCAAAGGTATAGTTAGGGGGTAAATCACCTGTTGTTTTACCTATCTCAGCCTCATCAAAGCCCTTGTTGTAGTATGACACGATACTATTGGTGTATTGGTCACCACCAAACACTTGGTCGCGGGTGTAAATTGTTTCACCGGCTTGCACCACACTTACCAACATCAACACCGCGCCAATATCTACCACTGCAACACACTTATTAAAGGCGTCACTTGGAAGTTGCTGATAATACACATCCATCGCTCGGCTCAATGCATAGCTTTCAACATCAACCACTTTAGCGGTTAAGTTGGCAGCTTCAAGTGCACCTACACGCGCCTCAACGCTCTCGGTACGCGCAGCAGAGAGTAGTACATTCATTTTACTGGGATCGGCTTCATTAGTAGAAAGCTTTTCGAAATCTAAGCTCACTTCGTCGAGGGGATATGGGATTAAGCTGTCAGCCTCAATTTCAATTTGTGACTCTAATTCAGCGTCACTTAATGAAACATCCATAAAAATTACTTTAGTGATAACGGTTTGTCCTGATACAGCGACTGCCGCAGATTTTAGCGATTTTGGTAGTTTTCTTTTTAATTTTGTAATCACATTACCAATTGCTTCAATATCTTGAATTGAGCGCTCGCTCATCGCGCCTTTAGGCATAGGTTCAATTGCAAGTGCTTCTAGTCGAAATCCCGTTTCAATTTCACTTAAAAGCACTGCTTTGATAGAGTGCGATCCGATATCAATTCCGACCATCGCAGCTGATGGCTTTTGAAATAGTTGACTTAGCATGTTTGCAACTTGACCTTTGTTTTAATAATAAACAAGTTATAATTTTTTTAGTAAAAAATATTATTCATTTTTTAATCAATATATACTAGCAGTCTAAACTCGCAATTGGGAGTCCATTTAGGGAAATATAAGTGATTTTATTAAAACGAACATTACAATTTTTTATCATTTGCACGTTAATTGGTCTGATCACTTTAATCAGCCTTTATTATTACGTTAAACCTGATATCCCCAGTGTGCAAGTTTTAAAAGACGTGCAATTACAAACCCCTATGCAGGTCTTTACAAAAGATGGACTGTTAATCAATCAATTTGGTGAAAAACGCCGCATCCCTGTCACCATAGACGAAATTCCGCAACCTTTAATTGATGCCTTTTTAGCAACAGAAGATAACCGTTTCTATGACCATATAGGCATTGATCCCATAGGTATTGTTCGATCCGCTATTGTCTTAATTTCAACAGGTGAAAAAAAACAAGGCGCGAGTACAATCACCATGCAGCTCGCTCGTAACTTTTTCTTAACACGAGAAAAGGCATATATTCGTAAAGTTAAAGAGATTTTTATAGCGCTACATATTGAAAGTGTATTAACAAAAGACGAAATTCTTGAGCTTTACCTTAATAAAATAGAACTAGGTAATCGTGCATTTGGTATTGGTGCAGCTGCTCAAGTTTATTACGGTAAAGAGCTAAAAGACCTCACTCTTGCACAAATGGCAATGATTGCAGGTTTACCTAAAGCGCCCTCTGCGCTTAACCCTATTCGTAACCCCATAAGAGCTAAAGCACGTCGTAATGTAGTGCTTGGTCGCTTACTTACAGAAAACTATATAACACAACAACAATACAACGAAGCAACCAGCCAACCTATCACCGCGTATTTTCACGGAGCCGAGATAGACCTGTACGCGCCTTACATCTCTGAAATGGTTCGTGCAGAGATGGTTAAGCGTTACGGTGTAGATAAAGCATATAATTCTGGTTTTAAAATATTTACCTCTGTAGAGTCTAAAGTACAAAAGGCTGCGCAAACGGCTTTAGTAAATAATTTACATAACTACGATATGCGCCATGGCTTTCGTGGGCCTGTAGACGTGCTATGGGACCCAGAAACACAACCAGCCTTAGGTGAGCAACAAATCCTAGAAAAGCTAAAACCAGTTAAAGAAATTGCTGATTTGCACGCTGCGGTGGTATTAAACGTATCTGAAAAAACCGCTGACGTTATTTTAAAAAATGGCCAATACACCACACTTAATTGGGATAATTTAAAATGGGCGCGCAAATATATTACTCGCTACCGTCAAAGTTTTGCTCCTAAAGCCGCTACTGACATTCTTACCCCAGGCATGCAAATATGGCTGCGTAAAAATAACGACGACAGTTACCTGCTAAGCCAAATACCTGAAGCGGCCAGTGCACTTGTTTCACTCGACCCACAAGATGGTCGTATTAAAGCCATAGTGGGCGGTTACAGTTTTGAACAAAGCCAATACAATCGAGCGGTACAAGCTAAACGTCAAGTTGGCTCTAATATCAAACCCTTTATTTATTCTGCTGCGCTTGAAAATGGCTATACATTGGCCTCTATTTTAAACGATGCGCCAATAAACCAATGGGATAAAAGTTTAGGTGTAGCGTGGCGGCCAAAAAACAGCCCTGCGGTTTATAATGGCCCTATACGTATTCGCCGTGCACTAGCACAATCTAAAAATGTTATTTCTGTGCGTTTGCTGCGCGGTGTAGGGCTGCAGCGCACGGCCGATCACTTACTTAAGTTTGGCTTTAAAGATGAGGACATTAACCGCAGTGAATCCTTAGCATTAGGGAGTGCATCAATCACGCCATTAGAGCTTGCTCGCGGCATGAGCACATTTGCTAATGGTGGCCACTTAATTGAACCTTACTTTATATCTGAAATTCAAGATGCCTATGGTAATGTACTATTTAAAGCATCCCCTGCTCTTGCTTGCGATGAAGACGAGCTATTACCCGTCTCTCAAGCAACGGATAGCTTTGCCAACAATAACCTAGATACCGATACAGCAGATGAGCAAGCCATACAACCACGTTGTGCACCGCGTGTTATATCAAAGCAAAATGCTTTTTTAATTGCTGAGGCAATGCACAGCGCTGTATGGGGTGGCGGTAGTTGGACACATAAAACAGGCTGGAGCGGGACTGGTTGGCGTGCGCAAGCATTAGATAGGCGCGATCTATCGGGTAAAACAGGCACAACGAATGACTCTGTTGATACTTGGTTTAGCGGCTTTAACCGCAATGTAGCAACGTCTGTATGGGTGGGTTTTGACAACCCAGGAAACTCGTTAGGACGCTCAACCTATAATAACAACCTAGATAGTAGCCAGATCTCTGGTGCTGAATCAGGTGCTAAAACGGCACAACCAGCTTGGATTGATTTTATGAAAGTGGCCCTTGAGGGCACACCAGAAGCGCCAATAGAGCCCCCTGAAGGACTCGTTTCAATTCGTATCGATTTAAAAACAGGTTTGTTAAGTCATAAAAACGACTACACCAGTCGCTTTGAATATTTTGAAAAAGGCACAGCCCCAACAAAATATGTACTGTCTCAGCCAACTGATATTTTTGAAGAAGATACAAAAACAGAAGAAGAGTTATTCTAAAAATCAAAAATGGCAGCTTATACCAATCCACATAATTAAGTGATCTATTTTGAGGATGGATAAACGTGTTGATAGCAAGGCAAAAAATTCGCTATTTAGTTGTTCTAAATGAGAACTTTTTTAACGCAGATAGCGACACGTTTAGCCCCTGAAAATGATTAAGTGTTATTGCGGATTGGTATAGCACACGCTGCCGTTTTACTATTAATATTTGGCCCCGCTATTTTAGGTTTTTAACTAACCAAAATAAATCAGAGTGCACTCCCGCGGCGGTCACTTCTTTGCCTGCCCCAGGGCCTTGTATTACTAAGGCGTTTTCGTTATACCACTGGCTATTAATAACAAAGATATTATCGCCAGGTGTTAAGTTAGCTAAGGCATCCCCTTTAGGCGCGTAAGTTATACCTACCTTCGCCGTTACTTTTCCCGGCTCTAATGCCAATAAGCCTGTATACCTAAGTACAGCATTTTGCGTATTTGCCGCATCGCCATGGTGCTTAATAAAGGCATTTAACTTATCTTTATTCGCTAAAAAATCATCCCATGAGCCTTGGGCTAACTCATCAGGCATCAATGCTTGTAAGCTTATATCATCTAAATCTAATTCAATGCCAAGCTCGCGCGCAAGTATCAGTAATTTACGTTGCATATCGCGACCTGATAAATCCTCGCGCGGATCAGGCTCTGTAAAGCCCATTTTTTGCGCTTCAAGAACAAGATCAGAAAATGCCACACTGCCATCGTACTTACTGCACAACCACGAGAGTGTGCCCGAGAAAACACCTTCAATCCGCGTAATTTTATCGCCACTATTTTGTAAATCGGCCAATGCAAAGTTAATTGGTAGCCCAGCCCCTACACTGGTGTTATAGCGCCAATGCAAGTTACGCTCGCTAATACTTTGGCGCAGCGCGTTATACCAATTTGTTGCAGCCGTGCCCGCGTACTTGTTAGCACTTATTAAATGACAGTCTCGCTCTACAAAGTCGGTGTATAATTGGCTAAATTGCTCGCTTGCCGTTATATCAACAACAACTTTGTGCTCGTAATCAAGTTCGTTTAATGCACTTAATAAATCCGTCTGCTCATAAGCAACGGCATTATGCTGCCATTGTTTTTTCCATTGCCCAAGCGTAATACCCGAGGCATTAAATAGCATATGTTGCGAGCGAATTAACCCAACTAGCTTAATACTATAATCGCCCGACAAACGCTTAAATTGAGCTTCTAGCTGGCTTAAAAATTCATCGCCTACATTACCTAAACCAGCCACAACTAGGGCAATCTCTTGGCCTTTATTAATTAATTTTTCGTGCAATAAACTAAGTACATCGCTTTCTATTAACTGATCAGTTAACAGCAATGTATAGCCTGTATCTTGATGAATAAAACGAGGGTGAATACTTTGCTGATTTAAAACCTCAGCCGCTAATGTACTTAGGGTGTAAACATCTTGCGTAGGTGCAACAACCGCGCAGCCATTTAAATTAGACTCGCTTATGTTTGCTCGCCCAGCAAAATAACTCACTACTTGATGCGTTGCTCCCGCGGGCACAACTAAGTATGTATCGCCGTTGTGTATAAAATGATGAAGGCTGTGTTGAATAAGTTGGCTAACATGCGCCACTTCACCCGCGTTAATACCTTCTACAAGTAGTAAATCAACGTTTTGTAATGTAGTAATGAAACGTTTTTGCTTAGCTTTGCCTTGTTTTACAATATTGGTAGGGGCAGTTTGCACATCAAAACTGCTACGCACAGCCAGTTTAATATTACTATGTTTTAAAGGCGAAAGCGTTTTTGCATGTAACACAGGGTTACCCAACCGAGCTAATAGGTTAGCTTGTTCACGGCACACCTTGTTGTACTTAATCGCCTTTTCAACTTTACGGGGATCTGCACTAAACACGCCAGGTGTATCAGTCCAAATACATACATTGTGTGCGTCGCAATAATTGGCTAATAAAGTGGCGCTGTAGTCACTGCCATTACGCCCAAGCGTAACTGTTTCGCCATCAGCACTTGCTGCGATAAACCCTGTTACTACATTAATTTTATTTTCATCAATAACTTGGCTGCATTGCTGCTTGTTTTGCGCATGCAAAAGCTCCCCGCTTGTTACACTAAACAGCGCTCTAGCATCATGAGCACACGCTTGAATGTTTAATTGCGTTAAATAGGCCGCCAATAACCGCGCAGACCACAGTTCGCCATGCGCCAGTAGCGCCGCCTCTTGCAACTGCTGCTCATTGGCTTGCTCTGCCACATCACTTAGCTCTTGCGCTAACACAGCTAAAGCTGCGTGTTTAGCATCGGCTTTTAATAACGCTTCAATTAATGCTGTTTGGTGGTTACTCAATTGCAGTAAAATATCAGCAACGGCTTGCTTATCTTGTTGTTGATAACTTTGCCACAGCGAAACCAAGGTATCAGTGGTTTTACCCGCAGCAGATACAACCACGCAGTCGCCTGGCTGTGTGTGAGCAATAATAATTTTTGCCACGCTCTGATAGCGCTCGCTCGAACTTAAGCTCGAACCACCAAATTTATGTACACTATTTACCATACTCAATCACCACAAAGCTGGATGGGCAGCCTGCTGCTTTACATCACCATTGGCATTGCCTGCGGCTTTACCAACGCGCCCTACATTTTTATTTTGTCCAGGTTTAACTAAGTTAAAAACACGCTCAAAATCAGCTAATAGATCTTCTACATCTTCAATACCGACCGAAATACGAATTAACGTATCGCCCACTCCCGCTTCTAGACGCGCTTTTGGCTCCATACCTGCGTGAGTCATGGTCGCAGGGTGACAAATTAAACTCTCAACCCCACCTAGCGATTCAGCTAAGCTAAACTCTTTAAGGCTTGTTAAAAACGCCGCAGCATCATCCACATCCCCCTTAATATCAAAGCTAACCATGCCACCAAAGCCAAGTTGTTGGGCTTTAGCAAGCGTATGTTGAGGGTGCGATTCAAGGCCAGGGTAGTAAACTTGGCTAACATACTCAGAGCTTTCAAGGTATTTAGCAATCGCCAGAGCATTTTCTTGGTGCTGCCTTAAGCGCACATTTAAAGTACGTAAACCACGTAACGTTAAATAGCTATCAAATGGAGCGCCGGTAATGCCAATGTTATTGGCCCACCAAGCAAGCTCATCACCAAGCTCTTGTGTTGCAGCAACAACTGCACCGCCTACAACATCAGAATGGCCGTTGATATATTTAGTGGTTGAGTGCACCACAATATCTACGCCAAACTTAATTGGGTTTTGTAATGCCGGTGATAAAAAGGTGTTATCGGCAGCCACTAATGCACCGCACTGTTTTGCTATATCCGTCACGGCTTTAATATCCGTTAGGCGCAGCACAGGGTTACTGGGTGTTTCTATCCAAATTAATTTAGGTTTGATGGTTAAAATTTGTTCTAGGCTTTCTGGTTTAGTTAAATCAAGTACTTTAAGTTTAAGCAAGCCGCGCTTTTCTAACGACGTAAATAAACGGTAGCTGCCGCCATAACAATCGTGAGGGATAACCAAGGTATCATCGTTATTTAATAACTGTGTGGCTAAATGCACAGCAGCCATGCCCGTAGCAGTAATAATGCCCCGCGCGCCACCTTCAAGCTCTGCTAGCGTTTCTGCTAAAATATCGCGATTAGGATTGCCACTGCGCCCATAGTCATATGCGCGCTTAGTATCAAAATCGGCAAACGAATACGTCGTCGATAAATAAATTGGCGGTACAACGGCGCCATGATGTTTATCGGCATCAACCCCATTTCGTACAGCAATGGTTGCTTTGTTTTTTTCGCTCATATTCGTCACCTGATTAATTTGGATGTTTAGACGTCTAAAAGAGTAAGTTATCCATTATAATAAGTCAAAGATTTTAAAGCTCTAGATGGCTAAAAATAATATACGTGTAAAGCCCTCATAAATCTTTATTTGCCGTTACAACCAGCTTATTAAGATAGATTGCTATCTATTATTTGACTATCTTTTTTAAAACGATAGAATTTCACGCATATTTACACGCTTTTTACGCCGTGTGAGAAATTAATAATCTGAGGCAACGATACATCTTATGGCTAAATGGAATGGTGAGTATATTCACCCATACGCAGAACACGGGAAAAAATCAGAGCAAGTTAAAAAGATCACCGTTTCGATCCCGCTAAATGTATTAAAAGTATTAACTGATGAGCGTACACGTCGTCAAATAAACAACCTGCGTCATGCAACAAATAGCGAGTTACTATGCGAAGCGTTTTTGCATGCTTTTACAGGCCAACCATTACCTAATGATGATGACCTACGTAAAGACAACGCAGAAAAAGTACCTGAAGAAGTTAAAAAAATAATGCAAGAAATGGGTTTAGAAGTGCCTATTTTAGACGAAGAATAAAACGTCTTTTTAAACAAAAAAACCTCAGCATGCTGAGGTTTTTTTGTTTAAGCGCTATATATTATGCCATGTAATTTTCAGGTAAGTCGATTTGTGCCACGCCCGATTCAACAGCCGCAATCGCAACCGCCTTGGCTATACGTGGTAATAAACGCGGGTCCATCGGCTTAGGAATAATGTAATCTGCACCAAATTCGAGCTTTTCTACACCCGCTGCTTTTAATACTTGCTCAGGCACTGGCTCTTTAGCAATACTACGAATAGCTTCAACAGCAGCTATTTTCATTTCATCGTTAATTGCGCTTGCACGCACATCTAAAGCACCACGGAAAATAAACGGGAAACATAAAACATTATTAACCTGGTTAGGGAAATCAGAACGCCCTGTGGCCATAATTAAGTCTTTACGTGCACTGTGCGCAAGCTCAGGTGCAATTTCAGGATCTGGGTTTGAACATGCAAATACCACTGGCTTATCGGCCATTAACTTTAGGTCTTCAGGTGCTAGCAAATTAGGGCCCGATACACCTACAAACACATCTGCATCAGCAATTACATCTTGCAGCGTGCGCTTATCTGTATTGTTAGCAAAAAGCTGCTTGTATTCATTTAAGTCATCGCGGCGGGTATGAATAACCCCTTTTCGGTCTAGCATATAAATATGTTCGCGCAGTGCTCCACACTTAATTAACAGCTCCATACACGCAACTGCTGCAGCACCGGCACCTAAGCATACAATAATGGCATCTTCTATTGATTTGCCTTGCACTTCTAATGCGTTAAGCATTCCTGCTGCAGTTACAATAGCGGTACCATGTTGGTCATCATGAAAAACCGGAATACTGCAGCGTTCAATAAGCGCTTTTTCAATTTCAAAACACTCTGGCGCTTTAATATCTTCTAAGTTAATACCACCAAACGTGTCGGCAATGTTGGCCACTGTATTTATAAAATCTTCGGTGGTGCGATGCTTAACTTCAATATCAATAGAATCAAGGCCGGCAAAACGCTTAAATAAGAGCGCCTTACCTTCCATAACAGGCTTAGAGGCTAGTGGCCCTAAATTACCTAAACCTAAAATTGCCGTACCATTACTGATAACTGCAACCATATTACCTTTACCGGTGTATTTATACGCATTGGCTGGATCTGCTGCAATTTCTCGCACAGGCTCTGCTACACCAGGGCTATAGGCTAATGCTAAATCTTGCACCGTTTCAGCTGGTTTTGTTAGCTCAATGCTAATTTTGCCTGGAACGGGGTGAGAATGGTAATGTAATGCTTGTTCACGAAAATCTGACATAACGCGATGGTATCCTGCAATTTAAGTTAAGTGAGAGGGAGTATGGGGCTAAGATACTCTTATTAATTTTAAATTCCAAGCAATATCAGGTCTATCCTGTTATATGCTATATCCGTTAATTTTAAGTGATTTATCAGCAACTTCGCTAAAAGTTATCAACATTAAAAAATAAAAATTCATTTAAAAAGTGCTTTTTGAGGTTCATTTTACCTAAACAATATTTTTAGTATTTTGCATGATATTAGTCTATCAAACTGCACCATTATGGCGCGTTAATCACTGTTAAAAACAAATATCGCCACGATTAGCGCTTTTAGCAACTTGGTTAAAAATTAACGTATAAAAAATATAGAGAAGAATTGTCTGTTTGTCTGCAAAGCTTTATGCATATTCAGAATAAGAACAGGAAATAGTTATGCAGTGGGAATATGGTAATAATTGGTAGTTTTCTACCCAAAAAGGTGAATTTTAGACACAAAAAAAGCATCCGAAGATGCTTTTTTTACTAAACAGCAATAATTATTTTTTGCTGCTAAGTGCACCGAAGCGCTTGTTGAAGCGATCAACACGGCCGCCAGTGTCTAAAATCTTTTGCTTACCAGTGTAAAACGGGTGACACGCTGAACATACGTCTAGGTGAATGTCTTTACAAAGAGTAGAACGAGTTTCGAATTTGTTTCCGCATGAACATGTTGCAGAAATTACTTCGTACTTAGGGTGAATACCTTCTTTCATAGGAACCTCTAGTTAAGGCCGCATCGCTCTCCAAACCCGAAGTCTGGCACCATACGTCGTTAAAACAAATTTATAGGCCGCGGATTTTATCCAACTAGCCTGCCCCGCACAAGCTTTAATTACGCTTTTTGTCAAAAAAGTAACCAACTAGCCTTAGAGCGACTATTTGAGTATAGGTTTTTAGCCTTATTTTTAGTACATTAAGCTATTACCCTTTATCACATGAGTTGTTATGCGCTTTGTTGAAGTTGCTATAAAAGTTCCGTTACCACGCACCTTTGATTATAAAATAGATGAACAACTTATCTCGCCCTCAGCGACAATTATGCCAGGGATGCGTGTTTTGGTGCCTTTTGGGAATCAAAAGAAAGTAGCTGTTGTTCTTGCACTTAAAACGCATACCGATGTACCCGAGAACAAAATTAAAGCGATTAGTGAAGTTATTGACCAAACCCCCATTTTATCATCGCAGCATTTAGAACTGCTTAGCTTTACCGCCCGCTATTATTGCTACCCACTCGGTGAAACTATACACATTGCGCTGCCTAGTGCGCTTCGCCAAGGTGAGCACCCTGATAAAACCAGCATAAGTATGGTTAGTCTTACCGAAAAAGGCGCAAAAATACCGTCATTAAAAGCGAAAACCCAATTAAACTTGTTAAAGCAGCTCGCACAATCAGGTAAGTCATCATTAACCGAACTAAAAGCGCTCGGCTTTAGTAAAAAAACAATAGATGCCTTAATAGATAAAGAATTTATAACCCAAAGCATTGAGCACGACAACCAATGGCAAAGCGTTGCGCCCACAGTCGGTACTAAGCCAGTACTGAATAAAGAGCAAGCCGTAGCGTGCACAACAATAAATCAAAGCGTTGGTTTTAATAGCTTTTTATTAGAAGGTGTGACCGGCAGCGGTAAAACCGAAGTATATTTACAATGCTTAGAAGAAGTCCTCAAACGTGGCGAACAAGCCCTAGTACTAGTACCTGAAATAGGGTTGACGCCACAAACCGTCAACCGATTTCGTCGTCGCTTTCCTGATACGCCAATTATGTTATGGCACTCAGCCCTCACCGATAACGAGCGCTTGCAAACATGGCGTTTTTGCGAAAAAGGCAGCTGCGCAATTGTAATAGGTACCCGTTCAAGTATTTTTCTCCCTTTTTTAAAGTTAGGAATGATAGTGGTTGATGAAGAACACGATTCATCATTCAAACAGCAAGATACCTTACGTTACCACGCACGCGACTTAGCAGCTTATCGGGCATTTCAGCATAAAATACCGCTTATTTTAGGCAGTGCCACCCCAGCACTGGAAACACTGCACAAAGCTATAAACAATAAATACCAACTTTTAAGCCTTACAGAGCGCGCGCAAACAGCAACCGATAATAAGTTTATGTTGCTTGATATGAAGGGTCAGCCCGATCAAGCGGGTATTGCTCATGCAAGCCTTGCCACTATGCGCCAACATTTAAACCGCGGTAAGCAAGTTATGGTGTTTTTAAATCGTCGCGGTTTTTCTCCTACGCTTATTTGTCACGAATGTGGGTGGCTAAGTGAGTGCAATCGTTGCAGCACTAGTGCCACCTTTCATAAAGCCATTGGTCAAATGATTTGCCATCACTGTGGTGAGCAGCACCCTGTACCTCATCAATGCCCTGATTGCGGTAGCACGCAAATTTTTCCTAACGGAAAAGGCACAGAGCAAATTGAAGAGTTTTTATCGAGTGAATTTCCCGATACGCCCGTAAGTCGCATCGACCGCGACTCAACCCGCCGTAAAGGAAGCTTAGAAAAAGCCTTAGAGGAAATAAACCAAGGTGGAGCGCGTATTTTAGTGGGCACACAAATGTTAGCTAAAGGTCATCATTTTGCCGATGTTAGCTTAGTGCTTATATTAGATGTAGATAGTGGTTTGTACTCGTGTGACTTTAGAGCTACTGAGCATTTAGCCCAGCTAGTGACTCAAGTTGCTGGGCGCGCGGGTCGCTCGGGGGAGCCTGGGCAAGTATTACTGCAAACGCACTTTCCAGAACACCCTCTTTTACAAGATTTAGTTAATAACGGCTATCAAGACTTTGCCCGTTTTGCTTTAAGTGAGCGAGATGACGCTGATTTACCACCCATCACTAATATGGCTATAGTCAGGGCACAAGGGCACAGTATTAAGCAAGTTGTCGATTTTTTGACGGATTTGGTTCCTGTTAACGGTGTATCTGGTATACAATTGCTCGGTCCAATCCCTGCTCCACTTGAAAGAGTGGCGGGTATGTATCGATTTCAATTACACATTCAAGCGCAAGACCGCAAAGTATTGCATCAGTATCTTGCGCAAATGGTTGACTATTTAAGCACCAGCAAACTCGCACAAAAAGTGCGCTGGAGCCTTGATGTTGACCCTATAGACATGATTTAGGTTAAAGCCAAATGGCACAGCACGATTATATTAATAAAAAACCATCGGGTAGAAAAAACACCAAGCAGACCCCTGCTAAAAAACCATTTCCTATACTTTTAGTTGTTATTACTGTTTTGCTTGTAGGTGGGTTTGCCTACGGCTTATGGTTTATTAAAAATAATGCTGATCCTGAGCTTGTTGAGCAGCAGGCACACCCTAAAACAGCTGAAAAAGTAGAAATAGCTAAACCTCGCGCCCCTAAGTTCATTGAAGAAATTAAAGAGCATGAGATCCAAGTAGAAGTGAGAGAAATTGAGCAAAAAGGCCCCTATGTTATGCAGTGTGGGTCGTTTAGAACACATGAGCAAGCTGAAACCCTTAAAGCTAAAATTGCTTTCGCGGGCTTAATTTCTGAAATTAAAAAAACCACCGGTACTAACGGGGTTTGGTATAAAGTGCGTTTAGGCCCATACAAAACAAAGCGCCAAGCCGAGAGCGACAAAAACAAACTCAAGCGAGTACACGTTGTTAGCTGCGGAATTTGGGGCTGGACTTGAAATTAGTGCATTCACCCATATAACCTCTTCATAATCGTTTTTTACAAGCTGCCCTCGCAGCTTGATGATGAGGAATAACATGACCACTATCGTAAGTGTACGCCGCGACAATAAAGTAGTAATTGGTGGCGACGGCCAAGTATCGCTTGGTAATACCGTAATGAAGGGCAATGCCCGCAAAGTTCGACGCCTTTATAATGGCAAAGT
Organism: Pseudoalteromonas sp. P1-7a; assembly: GCF_001401855.1. NCBI lineage: Bacteria > Pseudomonadati > Pseudomonadota > Gammaproteobacteria > Alteromonadales > Pseudoalteromonadaceae > Pseudoalteromonas > Pseudoalteromonas sp. P1-7a. The sequence goes on from NZ_LKDU01000007.1 coordinate 78,539, forward strand.
AATTGCTGGTTTTGCCGGCGGTACTGCTGATGCTTTTACCCTTTTCGAACGCTTTGAAAGCAAACTAGAAATGCACCAAGGTAACCTCACTAAAGCCGCTGTAGAAATGGCCAAAGATTGGCGTAGCGACCGAGCTCTGCGCAAGCTTGAGGCGTTGTTGGCAGTTGCAGATGAAACTGCTTCACTAATTATCACAGGTAACGGTGACGTAGTGCAGCCAGAGAACGATTTAATTGCTATTGGTAGCGGTGGTAACTTTGCTCAATCAGCAGCCACTGCCCTATTAGAAAATACCGATTTAAGCGCTCGCGATATCGTAGAAAAAAGCCTGACCATTGCTGGCAATATCTGTGTATTTACCAACAACTTCCAAACAATCGAAGAACTATAATAGGACCCATTATGTCTGCTATGACCCCAAGAGAAATTGTACACGAGTTAGATCAGCATATTATTGGTCAAGCTAAAGCTAAAAAAGCCGTGGCTATTGCCTTGCGTAATCGCTGGCGCAGAATGCAATTAAACGATGACCTACGTAGCGAAGTAACCCCTAAAAACATTTTAATGATTGGTCCAACCGGTGTTGGTAAAACTGAAATTGCCCGCCGTTTAGCTAAACTAGCAAATGCGCCTTTTATTAAAGTAGAGGCGACTAAATTTACTGAAGTAGGTTATGTTGGTAAAGAAGTAGAAACTATCATTCGCGATTTAGTTGATGTATCAATTAAAATGACCCGCGAGCAACAAACTAAAAAGTTTAAACACCGCGCAGAAGAAGCAGCAGAAGAGCGTATTTTAGATGCACTTTTACCACCCGCTAAAGATCAATACGGTGAAACGCAGCGTGATGACAACTCATCGACTCGCCAAACATTCCGTAAAAAATTACGCGAAGGTCAGCTTGATGATAAAGAAATAGAAATAGATTTAGCGCAAGCGCAGCCAAATGTAGAGATTATGGCACCACCTGGTATGGAAGATATGACCAACCAGCTGCAAAGCATGTTCCAAAACATGGGTGGCGACAAACGTACTAAGCGTAAGTTAAAAATTAAAGAAGCCTTCAAACTATTAACTGAAGAAGAAGCCGCTAAGCTCGTTAATCCTGAAGAGTTAAAAGAGCAGGCTATCTTTGCTGTAGAGCAAAACGGTATTGTGTTTATTGATGAAATAGACAAAATCTGTAAGCGTGGCGATTCGTCAGGTCCAGATGTAAGCCGTGAAGGTGTGCAACGCGACTTACTACCACTAATTGAAGGCTCAACTGTAAATACTAAGCACGGTATGGTTAAAACCGATCACATGTTATTTATTGCATCGGGCGCGTTCCAAATGGCTAAGCCATCAGACATGATCCCTGAGTTACAAGGCCGTTTACCTATTCGTGTAGAACTTGAAGCGCTCAGTGCTAATGACTTTAAACGTATTCTTACCGAGCCACATGCTTCACTTACTGAGCAGCAACGTGAGCTACTTAAAACTGAGCAAGTTAACGTTGAGTTTAGTGATGATGCAATAGATCGTATTGCCAAAGCGGCATGGCAAGTTAACGAGAAAACCGAAAATATTGGTGCGCGTCGCTTACATACGGTAATGGAAAAGCTAATGGAAGAAATTTCATACGATGCATCTGAGCAGGCAGGCTCTACCCTTACTATAGATGCCGCCTACGTAGAAAAACACTTAGGTGCACTTGTAGAAGACGAAGACTTAAGCCGCTTTATTTTATAAGGTAGGCAAAAATACTATACTAAAAGCCTCCATATTGGGGGCTTTTTAATGGGACATATAAAATGAAACACGTAACAAAAGTGCATTATCATAGCGTGAGTAAAAACCTAGATGTTTACTTTGATGATGACAGTATGGCTGTATTTAGCTGCGAGTTTTTACGCGTTCACTCCCCCTCTGCCGAAGTGCAAGGACATGGTGCAGAGCCAATGAAGTTGGTACTTAATAAACAACATGTTGGTATAAAAGAGATTGTACCGGTGGGGCATTACGCAATTAGGTTAGACTTTGATGATGGCCACAACAGCGGGCTATTTAGCTGGAGTTACTTTGAAGCACTACAAGCGCAGCAAAAAACCTTGTGGGATAAATACCAAGCGCGCCTTACCGAGCACGAACAAAACAAATATAGCGTACCAATAAAGTTTGTTCCCTAAACCTTATTGGCTTTTTAAACGCTACGCTGTATTACACTTTAAACTTATCAATAGCCGCAAATAATACGCGCGCTTGTTCAGAGACTTCTTCACTGGTTTGCGCATTATTCACTGCATGCTCAGAGGCATCTTGGGCAATGTCTCTAATGCGTACTACATTTTTGTTTACCTCTGATGCCACCTGACTTTGCTCATCAATGGCAACAGCAATTTGCGTGCTCATTTCCATTATGGTTTGCACATCCTCGGTAATAGCGCCGAGTAAATCACCCGCTTTAATAGCTTGTGAAGCACTCTCATCGCCTTGAGAACGACATTGATGCATAATGCTGACGACCTCTTGCGTGCGCTGCTGAAGCGTATTAATAATGCCTTCAATTTCACTGGTAGACTCTTGTGTGCGTTGCGCAAGCGAGCGCACTTCATCTGCCACTACAGCAAATCCTCGCCCTTGCTCACCAGCACGAGCGGCTTCTATCGCGGCATTCAATGCCAGTAAATTGGTTTGCTCTGCAATGCCTCTGATTACATCGAGTACTGAGCCTATGGTTTCACCGTCTTTTTCAAGTTGCGATACCACACTTGATGCATTGCCTAACGACGAAGATAAATCGCGTATGTGCATAACCGTAGAATCTACTTCATTGCGCCCTTGCTGCGCGCTTAGATTGGTTGACTCTGCTTTTTTAGCAGCAGCTTCGGTGTTATGCGAAATATCTTGAATCGTTGCCTGCATTTGCGTAGCCGCAGTGGCCACCATATCCGCTTCGTGTAATTGCTCTTGCATGCCTGAACTTGTTGCAGAGGTGCTTTCAGATAAGTGCTCTGTTGCTACATTTAACGTATTAAGCGCAGTATTAACTTCGTTTATGAGGTTTTTAAAATCGCCTATTAAGCTATTAAAGTCTGAGGTCATGATGGTAACTTCGTCATTACCTGTTTGCTCTATCATTACGCTTAAATCGTTATTGCGGCGTATGTCGTTTATGGTGTGATACACTCGTTCAATAGGTACAATGATTGAATGACTAGTTAAGTACACCAACGCCAACACGGTAACCCCTGAAAGAACAAAAACTATAATGGCTATAAGTTCTGCTTGTTCAACACTTGTTTCAACTTGTGACTTAGTTGACTCAACGATTTCACTTACAACTTTGTCACTTTTTTCTACGTTAATACGCATAACGCCTAGTGCACCTGAGTCTAAATCTAGTCCTAACTCAGTTTGTACTTTAACTAGGTTTTGAAAAGCGACCTGATAAGTATCTATTAACGGGTTTATTTGCGACTTATAACTACTTTGCAAATTAGCTTGCGTAATTTTTTGCTTAAACGTACTGATAAGGTTATTAAAGCGAGTTAAGTATTTTGCATCAAAGCGCAGCATAAAATCTTTCTCAGCACGTCGAAGCTGAAGCATTACTGATAAAAGCTCAAAGTTATCTTGCTCTTTTAATAGTTCTTCAACTTCATGTACTGCATTTCTAAGCTTGCCATATAACCCATCTTTAGGGTTTAAACCTATCTGCTGCTGTAACCTAACAACCTCTGAAAAATTGTTGTTGTAGTTAGTAATAAGCGTATGAAAATGCTCAACTTGCGCTGTGGTAATACCCTGCTTTTGCATTACCTCCTGCAGCTCTTTGATTTTAGTGCTTAGCTGTTTAAAATCCTTATCAAATGATGTAAGTGCTTCCTGCTGTTTGTAAAAAAGAAAGTTTTTTTCATACTTTCTAAGCTCTAGTGCATGTACGTTGAGCTCTTCTGCAAGCTGAATTGTTTTGTTCAGATTAAGTGTTACACGTGACTCATAAATTATCACACACAACAAAATGACCATTGCCAGACCGACTACCACTGCATTAAGTTGTAAACGTCTTTTAATAGTTAAGTTTTGTAAAAAATTCATTGAAAACACCTATATTAAATATGCACTATTAGTGTAGTACGTTATGGCGCTTTTTTTTAAACTTTTTGTTAATTTTATTGTATGTAAGTCATGCCATTAGATTGACACTACCCCATAAATTTTTATGCAATGAGTGAGTGTTATGCCATTGTTTTTTAAGCAACCAGTGCACTAGAGGAGCTGGATCACTGGGAAAGTTGATCTGCTTGTTTTGCGGAGCACTATTCCAGTCATCTAAGGCTTGGGGGTTTAAGTAGTTCATTACATGAGCCATTTTCATCGCCCGTAATGTTTGCGCATTTGCATCTTGTTCAAACTGGCCATCGAGTGGTTTAAGTAATAACTTTTTCCCAAGCTTTAAAGCCTCACTTGCCAGTTCAAAGCCTGCATTACCAATAACACCGCTCGTGTTTGCTAAATCGTTTAAAAACCCCGCCCGTGAAGGAGCGCGTAAATGAATGTGTCCAAGGGATTTATCTTGCGCGTGTGGGTGGTAACAATAAAACTCTTTTTCAGGGAAGTCCTTCAAATAATCAATAATGTTGTCGAGGTTTTCAAAGGGTAAGTATACAAGCACTTTATTCATAACCGCGACTGGGTTGCCATGGTTATGGTTTGCAATAAAGGGCGGTATAATATTATCTGCAAAAGGCTGCCAATGTACGCCTAAATAGGTGTTTGCTGGCGCATAGTGCTTAATAAGAGATTTTCTAAATAAACCTCGACCAAACATAGGCACACTATTAGATAAAAAAGCCGCCTGGTGACTAATACCAACTACAGGTACGCCTGAGCACTTTGCAGCCCAGGCTGAAATAGGCTCAAAGTCATTTAAGACAAAGTCGTATTTTTTTACATCAAATGATTTTATATCGTTAACCAACTCGCAGACACGGGCATTTTTTAATGTTTGATAGCTTTTTACTTGGCCGTTTTTAGTGCTGAACGATAACCCCCGAAACGTTTTGTAATCAGCAAAGTCCTGCATATCAAAGTATTCTTTTTCAGGGCGTCCTGAAAAAACGTAATCAACATTTATACCTAACTCTTTAAAACAACTTGCCATAACACGGGCACGCGTAATGTGGCCATTACCTGTCCCTTGTATGCCGTATAGTATCTTCATACTGGCACCACCAAAGCTAGCGCAAATAAACCACATGAACTGCCAATAACGGCGCCTATTATTATATCTGCTGGAAAATGTACGCCTAATACAACGCGAGAAACCGCCACACCTGAGGCCCAACTAAACCATAGCCATGCATACTCTGCAAAAAAGTGGCCCAATATTACCGCAACTAAAAAAGCAGCCGCACTGTGCCCAGAAGGTAAGCTGAATTTATCACTCGGGACAATATACGCATTGCTCACAAGGCAATCGCAGGGGCGGATACGGGCAAAGCTACGCTTTGCTAAAAAATATATCGGTCTTTCAATTGCAAACCCCAGTAACACCGATATTGGCAATAACTGATGCTGCTCATTGGTACTTAGCCACCAAACTGCGCAACACATAAGTAAATATAAACCACCATTACCACTTTTAGATAAACCAAGCGCAGCCGTTTTTAACCATTTGGGCGAGTTATAATTAAACAAAGTTAAAAACAGTTGTTCATCTATTCGAGCCATTTTTTTAAACACATTGTTGTCATTCATAATTCACCTTCAGCTGCACAATATCTAACCATAATGAAAGCTTAGTGGCAGAAAATAACAATTGAGTGACGCTTTTAAGACACTATTGTTTCCATTTCTAATTTCGTTATTTTTTGAATAAATTTACTGCGATTAAGTCGTTGTTATTGCATATAAGGAGGGTATACTGAGGGTAACTTATGTACCCTTTGAGGATAAAATAATGGATTACAGCACTTCTGACTTATGTGATTTTTTTGCCGATGTGGTTGATGTGCTTGAACCGATGTTCATCAACTTTGGTGGTCGACACACGTTTGGCGGCCGAATTAAAACCGTTAAATGTTTTGAAAATAATGAACTGATCCGTGAAATACTCTCACAAGATGGTACTGATCAAGTACTACTTATCGACGGAGGCGGATCAACACGACGCGCTCTTATCGACATTGAACTTGCAGAGCTTGCGCTTGATAATAACTGGAACGGCATTATTGTATTTGGTGCTGTACGTCATGTAGACGAGCTAGAAGAAATAGATTTAGGTATTCAAGCAATTGCATCAATCCCTGTTGCCGCCGACAGCGAAGGCGCTGGTGAAGATGGCATTGGCGTTAACTTTGCCGGTGTGTCGTTTTTTGATGATGACTTTATCTATGCAGATAGTACTGGCATTGTATTATCAGCCGAAGAACTTGAACTAGAAGTTATCGAAGAATAAAGTAACACGCTGTGCTTGAAAAAGCACAGCTTACTCCACCCCTATTTATTTACTGCTCAATACGGATTCAACACAGTGCACCCTACCTTAAAAGTGTATGATGAAAACGCCGTTAAACCCTATTGCTCCACACGCACTAACGAAACAAAAACCTGGCAGTCTGTTGCTCTATTAGACACCCACGTAAATGTACAACAAGCACTTAATGATGCAGCGCAATTTGGTATTCGCTACGTATTAATTGGTGTATGTGAAGATATAGGCCCTCGCGCTAATTTAGGCCGGGGTGGCTCGCATCAGGCATGGCCCGCTTTTTTACAATACTTTTTAAACCAACCTGTTAACCAGTTTAGTGCAGCACAGCAGGTACTGCTGTTAGGCGAAATTGACGTTGATGATGTAATGGCGCAAGCCCAAGGCTTAAATAACCAGCACACTGAAGAGCTGGCTCAACTACGCAAGTTATGCGCAACAATAGATGAGCGAGTAGAGGCGGTATTAATGCTTATATTTAATTCTGGCCTTGAGCCTATTGTTATTGGCGGCGGACACAATAATAGCTTTGGTATACTCAGTGCTTTAAGCAAGCATATTGGGGCTGCTGTTAACGCTATAAATTTTGACCCCCATGCAGACTTACGCCCTTGCGAAGGCCGTCATAGTGGCAATGGGTTTAGCTATGCTTTGAAAAAAAATGCATTGCAGCAATATCATATTATTGGCCTGCATGAGCAAAAAAATAACCAAGCCATTTTTGATTTGATCACGCAAAATCAATGTCGTTATCACAGCTATCAGGCCATTAATATACGTCGAGAAATATCACTAACTGATGCCGTACAGCACGCCTTAGCAGGGTTTAATAATGCGCCACTGGGTATTGAACTCGACCTAGACAGTATTTCATTTTTACCAGCCAGCGCTTACACATGCTGCGGTTTTAGTGTCAGTGATGCTGAGCACTATGTATATTTAACAGCAAAACACAGCACTGCCCGTTACCTACATTTATGTGAAGCTGCACCGATAAATCACCCTGCAGGGTTAAAAGCCGGTATGCAAAGCTGTGGGCAAATTATTAGTGCGTTAGTAAATGCATACTTACAGGCAAAATTAGTTAGCACGAAATAGTAACATTGAGTACTCTGAGCAATCTCATAAAGCGCGGTGATTAAACGGGCCTATCGAGATGATAAAGCGCCACTTTTAAAAATGATAACTCATTGTGCTTGATGAGCCTGCCACTGCTTCAGCCAACTCATTAAACCAATACTACTCAACGGGTGGCCAAAATAATAACCTTGTGCCGCATGGGCTTTTAAGCTTTTTACAAACTTTAATTGATCTAAGGTTTCAACGCCCTCAAAAATAACCTTGGTATTTTGTTGGTTATGCATTTCAACCATACCGCCAACTAGGCTGCGAATATTATTCTGATTGCTAAAATCGGCGGTTAGCGATGGTGCCACTTTAATGTACTCAACCGCTAAATTTGGCAGCTTAGAAAGCACAATTGGGTTATCGCCTAACCCATCAACACATATTTTTAAACCTAAATTGTTTAATCGCGCAATCATGGCGCGTCCCTTATTATCTAAATCTGTGAATATATGCAGAGGGCATTCAACAATTAAATCCCCATGCTGTAAGTTGTGTTCACTCACCACGCCATCAACAAACTCAATAAACTCTTCGTTAAGCATTTCAGGGCCAAATAAGTTAATGCTCAGTGGTATAGCAATACCCTCAATGCGAAGTGCCATGGCAAGCTCTGCAGCGCGCTCTATAACAAATTTAGCTAGTGGGTAAGCTAAGCCGGCAATACGAATATCATCAATAAATCGGTGGGCAGATAAAATACCTTGCTGGGGATGCTGCCAACGCAGTAGGAGTTCTAAAAATTCAATTTGGCCGTCATCGTTACGAATAATAGGCTGAAAATAAAGCTCAAGTTCGCTTACAAAATCAATATTAGCCAGCTCTTTTAAGCGGGCTTGCTGCTCGAGCTGTTCAACCATCATTTGTTGATGGTACACAACCACTGCTTTTTTAGGCTGTCTATCAAGAGCTAAGTAAGCACACGATACTAAGTTATCAAAGTTAGCATCTTGCTCATCGCAATTAACGTAACTGGCTCTTGCTTTTACCTCTACTGTACAATTAGCAACATTGAACGGCTTGAGTGTTGCGCCAATAATTTGCTCAATAATGTGTTCATGAGTATGTTTATGCGCAGCTAGGCTACAAATAAACGCAAAGTTAAGACCGCCTAAATGCGCCAGCTTCTCATAGCCCCCTAAATCAATCACATCGTCGTTATTTAGTAAGCCTTTTATTCTATTAGCTGATTGTGCCAACAACAAATCACCAAAGTCTCTACCAATATGTTGATTAACTTGCTCAAACCCTTCTAAACGCACAATTACCAGTGCAGCTTCTAGCTGTTTTTCTTTACACCAGCTGTAATAACCTTGACGTAACTGTTGTTTATCAGCAAATGCAGCAAGGGGAGAGTCATCTTGGTACGGTTCAGGCTCGTTGATATTATGCAAATCTTCAACTTTGGGCTCTTCTTCATCGTTCATTAGCCCTACAACCGCCTGCAGGATAATTGCCACCACCACCCAAAATAGAGGCACATTCATGAGTAAATGCGCCGAAAACAACACCACAAATAGCAAGCCAGAAACAGCACTTGTGATAATCATGCTCCAACTATTACGTTCAAATGTCAGCCATAAGTGAAAGCAAAAACCAAAGGCGAGCAATATTGCCAACCAAGCAGCGCCACTGCTTAAAATGGCTAAACCAACAACTGCTGTACATAAATAACTAAATTTAATACTGGTATTCTTAACCGCAACTAACGTAGCCACCATCGCCATTAACAGCGCGCCGCTAAAAAATATAGGAAAGTTACTATCAGTCAAAATACTCAAGCTTACGCCACTCCATTAGCTATAAAATTTAATAAAAGCATGTTTAATATGAACAAAAATAATACAAACTAATTAATTCTACCCAAAATCCATAGATTTAACAGTTTATTTACGCCAAATTGGTAACTTAATTGTGAAGGGTGACTTATTTGCCAATGTGCAATATCAGCCCTTGCACCCACCTTTAGTACACCTCTATCTTTCAACCCTAACGCTTGCGCTGCATTGCGCGTTACACCCGCAAGAGCTTGCTCGGGGGTAAGCTTAAATAAAGTACAAGCCATATTCATCATCAATTGCACAGAGCATAAAGGCGAGGTCCCTGGGTTAAAGTCACTGGCAATGGCGATAGGCACTTTATACTTTTGCAGCAAATCGATGGGCGGAAGCTGCGTTTCACGTAAAAAATAAAAAGCCCCAGGTAATAAAACAGCCACAGTACCAGCCTCAGCCATAGCTTTTACACCGTTTTCATCAAGGTATTCAATATGATCAGCTGAAAGGCCTTTATACTCAGCCACCAGCTGCGCGCCCTGCTGATTAGAAAGCTGCTCAGCATGGCACTTTACCGGCAAGTTATGTTTTTTAGCTGCATCAAACACCTGCTTTGTTTGTGCATGACTAAAGCCTACATTTTCACAAAACACATCCACAGCATCTGCAAGGTTGTTAGCCACTATTTGCTCAAGCATCTGTGTACATACTAAATCAATGTATTCATCTGCACGGCCTTTGTACTCAGGGGGTAACGCATGCGCACCTAAAAACGTGGTTTTAATATCAATAGGGTGATGCTCATTAAGCAAACGCGCCACTTCTAAAATTTTTATTTCGTTTTCAACATCAAGCCCGTATCCCGACTTTATCTCAGCAGTCGTCACGCCCTCGGCAAATAAAGTGTTTAAGCGATCTTTTGCATCAACAAATAATTGCTCATGGCTTGCCGCGCGAGTGGCTCTAACGGTACTGGCAATACCGCCACCTTGTGCAGCTATTTGTTCATAGCTTGTACCTTGTAAGCGCTGCTCAAACTCCTCTGAACGGGAGCCTGCAAATATTAAATGTGTATGGCAATCAATAAGCCCAGGTGTTAACCATTGCCCTTTAATACTTAATGTAGGGGTAGCAAAGGCATCAAAACTGGGTAAGTTTGATTGCTCACCTAACCATACAATTTCGCCATTTTTAATCGCCAGTGCCGCATTTTCTATCGCCCCATAAGGCGCAGCAACTGTGCTATCCATGGTTGCTATGTTGGCATCTGTCAATAATAAGTCGAGATCTTCTAAAGCGTAACCCATTGTTTTATTTTGCATACTTAGCTCCCTAACGTGCTTGAAATACAGTCTAACAATACACCTTGTATATACAAGACAATTATGCCATCTTTATTAAATAGTTTATTTTAAATACAGCTAATAATAAGTAATGACCACTCCTAAATTTGCACAAATAAAACAATTTATTGTCGATAAAATAAAAAATGGCGCATGGCAAGAAAACCAACGCGTCCCCTCAGAAAACGAGCTTAGCAGTCAATTTTCTGTAAGCCGTATGACCGCACGACGTGCACTGAGCGAATTAACAGATGCCGGTATTTTAACGCGCAGCCAAGGATTAGGTACGTTTGTAGCAAGTTTTAAATCGCAATCATCTCTACTCGAAATTAAAAACATTGCCGATGAAGTAAAAGAGCGTAACGGGCATTACAGCTGTAGCGTGCACGTGCTTGAATCTATCAATGCCGTTGCCCCCATCGCCATTGCGCTTGGCGTTGAAGTAGATAGCGTGGTGTATCGCAGTGTACTGGTACACAACGAGAACGACAAACCACTGCAAGTTGAAGAGCGGTTTGTGAACCCAGCTTTAGCCGCGGGTTATTTACAACAAGACTTTAGCACCCTTACACCGCATGAGTACTTATCGAGCGTAGCGCCACTCACACAAGCACGCCACACAGTGGAAGCGGTTATGCCTAACTCGCAAATGTGCCAATGGCTTAACCTGTATAACGAAGAGCCCTGCTTACAGGTCATTCGTCGTACTTGGTCAACAAAAGGCATAGTGAGCTTTGCTCGCTTAGTATCACCGGGCAGTAAATACCGCCTGGGTGGACACTTAACATTTAAAAAATAATAACAAGATAACGCTTAAGGGCGTTTTTTTATAGCTGACCATCTTGTATATACAACAGGAGAAATTCATGAACAACAGGCTCGACACACACCGTGAAATCCGCGCGCCCCATGGCGACAAAATTAGCGCTAAAAGTTGGCAAACCGAAGCCGCTAAACGCATGTTAATGAACAATTTAGACCCTGATGTGGCAGAACACCCTCATGCGTTAGTGGTCTATGGGGGTATTGGCCGTGCAGCAAGAAACTGGCCAAGCTTTGATAAAATAATTGAAACCCTTGATAGGCTCGAAAACGACGAAACACTGCTTGTGCAATCGGGCAAGCCCGTGGGCGTATTTAAAACCCACGAAAACGCGCCGCGCGTTCTCATTGCTAATTCTAACCTGGTGCCACATTGGGCAAATTGGGAGCACTTTAATGAGCTCGATAAAAAAGGCCTAATGATGTATGGGCAAATGACCGCAGGTTCTTGGATTTATATTGGCTCACAAGGCATAGTGCAAGGCACTTACGAAACCTTTGTGGCAATGGCAAAACAACACTTTGGCGGTAATGCAAAAGGTAAATGGGTTTTAACCGCAGGTCTTGGCGGTATGGGGGGCGCCCAACCACTCGCCGCAACCATGGCAGGTTTTAGTGCTCTAGTTGTTGAATGCGACGAGACCCGCATCGATTTTCGAATTAAAACCGGCTACGTTGATGTAAAAGCCACAACGCTTGAACACGCTCTTGAACTGATTACCGATGCGTGTATTAAAGGCAGCCCTATATCAGTAGGTTTATTAGGTAATGCTGCTGATATTTTTACTGCTTTGGCAAACAGCAACATTACCCCCGATATCGTGACCGACCAAACCTCAGCACACGACCCACTCAATGGCTACCTTCCCCAAGGATGGAACTTGCAAGATGCAGCAAAAATGCGTGAACAAAACCCACAAGCAGTAGTTAAAGCCGCTAAGCAATCTATGGCAGTGCAAGTAAATGCCATGTTAGTACTGCAAAAAGCCGGTGCTGCCACTACCGACTATGGTAATAACATACGCCAAATGGCCTTTGAAGAAGGCGTTACCAATGCGTTTGATTTTCCGGGCTTTGTGCCCGCTTATATCCGCCCATTATTCTGTGAAGGCATTGGCCCATTTAGATGGGTTGCGCTTTCGGGCGACCCCGAAGACATTTATAAAACCGATGCAAAAGTGAAAGAACTTATCCCAGAAGATAACCACTTACATAACTGGCTTGATATGGCCCGTGAGCGCATTCAATTTCAGGGTTTGCCAGCACGTATATGCTGGGTTGGTTTAAAGAATCGAGCCCGCCTTGCACTTGCTTTTAACGACATGGTTAAAAATGGCGAGCTTAAAGCGCCGGTTGTAATTGGGCGCGATCACCTCGATTCAGGCTCTGTAGCCAGCCCGAATCGTGAAACAGAAAGTATGCTAGATGGCTCAGACGCCGTGTCTGATTGGCCAATACTCAATGCTTTATTAAACACTGCAGGCGGCGCTACATGGGTTTCACTGCATCATGGTGGCGGTGTTGGTATGGGCTTTAGTCAACATGCCGGCGTTGTAATTGTTGCTGATGGTACTAATGAAGCAAAAGAGCGTATCGCCCGCGTGCTTTGGAACGACCCTGCCAGCGGTGTTATGCGTCATGCCGATGCAGGTTACGACATTGCAAAAAATTGTGCGCAAGAGCACCATCTCGATCTCCCTATGCTAAACAAGGAATAGCCATGATTTCACACACTCTCACACCAGGGCAGTTAGACTTAAACACCCTAAGAAAAATTAATGACTCAGCTGTCACGCTTAACCTTGTCGATGGCGCCAGTACACAAATAGCCGCCAGCGCACAAACCGTTCAAAACGTAATAAGCAAATGCCAAACGGTGTACGGTATCAACACCGGCTTTGGCTTATTAGCCAATACAAAAATAGCGGATGACGAGCTTGAGCTACTTCAACGTAGTATTGTCCTTTCGCACGCTGCCGGTATAGGTGAGCTCATGGACGACAGCACAGTAAGGTTAATGATGACCTTAAAAATAAACTCTCTATCTCGGGGCTACTCAGGAATACGCCTTGAGGTGATTGAGTTTTTTATTAAGCTACTATGCAGTGAAGTTTACCCGTGCGTACCAGAAAAAGGATCTGTGGGTGCTTCGGGCGATTTAGCGCCGCTTGCTCATATGTGTCTACCGCTGCTAGGTGAAGGTAAAATGCGTCACAAAGGTGAAATTATAAGTGCTGCTCAAGGGCTAAAAATTGCAAACCTTTCCCCCCTAACTTTAGGTGCAAAAGAAGGGCTGGCGCTGTTAAATGGTACACAAGCTTCTACCGCACTTGCGTTACAAGGGCTTTTCAAAGCAGAAGATTTATACACACAAAGTTGTGTTATAGGCTCTATTAGCATAGAAGCTGCTAAGGGCAGCCGTGCCCCCTTTGATGCACGCATTCACGAAATACGGGGGCAACGCGGCCAAATCGATACAGCCAGTGTATTTAGAGAGCTACTTGGTACTCAATCACAAATTAGCCAATCTCACGTAAACTGTGAAAAAGTGCAAGACCCTTACTGCCTGCGTTGCCAACCTCAGGTATTGGGCGCGTGCTTAACACAAATTCGCCAAGCTTCAGAAGTGCTACTGTGTGAATCAAATGGCGTTACCGATAACCCGCTGGTATTTGCCGATGTGGGCGATATTATCTCCGGTGGTAATTTTCATGCAGAGCCCGTTGCTATGGCAGCTGATAACTTAGCCATAGCGATTGCCGAAATAGGCGCGCTGGCAGAGCGAAGAATCGCGCTACTTATTGATTCAAACCTCTCTACACTGCCGCCTTTTTTAGTTGAAAATGGCGGAGTTAACTCAGGCTTTATGATTGCCCAAGTAACTGCGGCGGCACTTGCTTCCGAGAACAAATCGCTTGCGCACCCCGCCTCGGTAGACAGCCTGCCAACATCTGCTAATCAAGAAGATCATGTCTCTATGGCAACCTTTGCAGCAAGGCGCTTAAATGAAATGGCCAATAACACCCGCGGGGTATTAGCAATTGAATGGCTTGGAGCTGCTCAAGGGCTTGAGTTTAGAGCCCCGCTAAAACCCTCACCGCAAGTAGAAAAAGCAAAAGCACTGCTGCGCGAGCATGTAAGTTACTATGATAAAGACCGCTACTTTGCCCCCGATATAGACGCGACCAATACGCTTTTATCTCAGGGGGCGTTGTGCGACTTTATTAATCTCAACCCGCTACCATCGCATGCTAAATTCCATGCTGATAGCTAAAACCTAACGCCTCAATTGCTGAGCCAAGCACCTTGCGCTCAGCACTTTCATTACTGGTAAAGGTTGGCATTTCACCGCCATGCTCTGCACACTTTTGTGCATAATAATTCGCTTTAGTGGGGTGCGATGGATTCACCACGTTATAAATATTTTGCCCCGAATTATAGTTTTCTATTACCGCAAAAATAGCGTTTATCACATCTTGTTGATGCACCATATTAACCACTTGCTCGCTAGATGAGTTTAATTCTTTACCAGCCACAAAGCGTCCAGGCTCACGGTTAGGTCCTAATAAGCCCGCTAAACGCAGCACCTTACCGTCTTGTTCTAGTACTTTTTCTTCGCTATCGAACAGTTTTATTTGTCGCTCATTGGTGCAGCTTATTTCACTGCTTTCAGTGTAAACACCAGGCTCTTGGTCGTACACACCGGTAGATGAGCATAAAATAAAGCCTTTGGCAGTTAATTGTTTAGAAAGAGTAAGTGCAGCACTAAGTGTTTCTGGGTAGTTACTTTCACTGTGTCTGCTCCGTGGGGGGATTGCACACACCCAGTAAGCATCGTGTAAATCTATTTGGTGTGTTAGCAGCCCTTCATTGAGGACAAATTGACGCTGAAAATCCTCTGTATGCTCATCACTTCTATGTGTACCTTGTACTTGCCAACCGGCTTGCTTAGCTTGTAAGCATAAAGCATGACCCAACCAGCCTGCGCCTAATACTACTAATTTATTAGCTTTTGTTTCCATTTTTGCATAACCCTTCATTTTAAACGCATAATTAGTGCTTTTTATCTAACTTCATAGAGATTTAAAGTAAGATATGATTAGATATCACCTACTAAATAACAATAATACGTGCACTCATGCTAAATAATTTATCATTACGGAAGAAAATATTATTATTGATTGGTGGTACCATCACCATTTTGCTAATTATTGCTTCAACATTTTTTGTAAATCACATCGCTAACCTTTCCAGAGTAAACATTGAGCGCGAAGCTCAAAGCTACCTACAAAGCGAACAACTTTCAATGCAAAGCTATTTTGCAAAGTATGGCAAGCTGGTATCTACGTTCGTTAATAATCCCCACTTAGTTAATTTTTTTGAAAATTGGGATACTCGAAATCAGCCAATCAAAAACGCTCCGGGATACAACGAAGTTAATCAAGACTTTGTCCGTATTAGCTCAAATGACGAAAATATACTGTCGGCGTTTTTTGCCTCAGCAACCACCGGCGAATACTTTAAAGAAAACGAGCGTACCAGCCATTACAATGGCCAACCTTACTACGCCTATAAGCGTGGTTGGTGGCAAGAAGCCCTGCAAATAAATAAACTTTACGTGGGCCCTATATCAGTCGATTTAACCACAGGTGTTGCCTCGGCAGTTGTACAGCAGCCGGTATACAACGCACAGCGTAAACTTATTGGTATGGGCGGCGTTGATTTACAGCTTAATAAAATCAACGACATGGTAGAAGGTATCCGCTTTAACGGCCAAGGCTATGGCTTTTTACTCGATGGCAATCAAAAGGTGGTGCACTTTTCAAATGCCACTGGCCATAAACTGTCTAACACCGATGAAGGCCCTAAAGGTAAAGAAGGGCTAGATGGCCTTGAAAGCCAGTTTAGCAATACATCAGGCTTTACAGAGCTTAATACCCAAATGCGTAACAACCTTGAAGGCAGCCAATTGGTGACTTTAAAAGGCGAAGCGTATTATGTGGTGTATCATCGCTTACAACTAGAACAACCTTATCTTGACTGGTATGTAGGTATACTCATTCCAACCAGCATGATTGAAGCCCCCGTTAATGAAGCGGTTACCAGCACAACCACCGCAGTGGTGATTATTTTAGTGATCATTTTAGCGATGATATTATGGGCAACCCACATGATTTCGCAGCCTATTACCACGCTAACTAATATTATGCGTGATATTGCATCGGGCGAAGGCGATTTAACCCAAAAGATTACTATTAACAGCCAAGATGAGGTTGGCCAGCTTGCCAATCACATGAATACATTCATTGATAAGCTGCGCGGCATGATGTTAGAAACAGCCGCACAAGCTGAGCAATTGACCAATGCCGCAGCGCAGCTTAAAAATGTATCAGCCCAGACCAATACCGAAATACAGCAAGAAAAACAACAAGTAGACAGCGTTAGTGCCGCCGTGACCGAAATGGCCAGCACTGTACTTGAAATATCGCGTAACGCACAGCATACCAACAGCGCCGCCGAAGAAGTACAAGCCATTACTGCCGAAGGGGCTGACCGCTCAACTCAAGCACAACGTGTGATGACCGAACTTGCGCTACACATAGGTGAAGCGTCTAAAGTGGTGGCAGGGCTTGAGCAAGAAAGTAATAACATTGGTGCATTGGTGGATGTAATTAACTCCATTGCCGATCAAACCAACTTACTTGCTCTTAATGCCGCCATTGAAGCTGCGCGTGCTGGTGAGCATGGCCGTGGTTTTGCGGTAGTTGCCGATGAAGTGCGTTCACTTGCGAGCCGTACGCAAGAATCAACAGACGATATACGTAATATGATTTCTCGCTTACAGCAAATTGCCCAACAAGCATCGGTAATGATGCTGCAAGGGCAAGAGCAAACAGAAGGCTCAGTATCGCAAACCAAAGAAGTGCTAAGTTCATTACAAAACATTGCTCAGTCGGTAACTAAAGTGCAAGACCAAAGCCACCAAATTGCCACCTCAACTGAGCAGCAAACGGTTGTAGCAGAGGACATTAACACCAGCCTTGCAGCAATTAATGGCTTAGTAAACAGCACAGCTGATCACGCCCACATTTTAGCAGATGAAGCGCGTGATTTAAGCGACCTAGCCGTTGCCTTAAACAAAACGGTTAATCAATTTAAGCTTTAAATACACTACGTCATAGGGTGGGTTACTCAGTATAAAACTTACCCACCCTATACTCTTGTTTTTAAATTTTTTAACACCATATCTTCACAACTTGCTGCTATTTTTTAGCGTAATAAAACTAGTTTTTTGCGCATCAGATCAAATTTTTCTGTTTTAAATACACATCTTTTTATTGAGATAGTTTGTTGTTTGGCAGAGTCTGGTATAGTAGCACACGTATTAAACAGTGCTTTTAATGCTCTTTAATACAAAATTGCTAATTAATATGTTCTACAGGTTATGTAAAAGTACATATTAATTACCAATTGTAAAAAATGGGTTAGCCGACACTCGGTTAGCAAAGAATACATTGTAACGGTTTTATCATGATATCTAATTTATTTACCAAGATTTTTGGTAGTCGCAATGACCGCACTATTAAAAACCTAAGAAAGACGGTCGCGCTAATTAACGCGCTAGAAACGCAATTAGAAGCGCTTTCTGATGAAGATTTAAGAGCTAAGACAGCTGAGTTTAGAGAACGTTACGATAACGGACAAAGCCTTGACGACATTCTACCAGAAGCATTTGCTGTGGTACGTGAAGCGTCAAAGCGTGTAAATGGCATGCGTCACTTTGACGTACAGCTATTAGGCGGCATGGTTTTACATCAAGGCCGTATAGCAGAAATGCGTACCGGTGAAGGTAAAACACTCACAGCCACACTTCCAGCCTACTTAAATGGCTTAACAGGCAAAGGCGTGCACGTAATTACCGTGAACGACTACCTTGCAAAACGTGATGCTGAAACAAACCGCGAGTTATTTGAGTTCTTAGGCTTAACTGTAGGCTGTAACGTACCAGGCATGATGCCACAACAGAAAAAACAAGCTTACAGTGCCGATATTACTTACGGTACTAATAACGAGTTTGGTTTTGACTACCTACGTGACAACATGGCATTTAGCATTGATGAGCGTGTACAACGCCCACTGTTTTATGCGGTAGTAGATGAGGTGGATTCAATCTTAATCGATGAAGCACGTACGCCACTTATAATTTCAGGCCCAGCTGAAGATAGCTCTGAGCTATACATCGAAATCAATAAAATTGTGCCGCTTTTAGAGCTTCAAGAAAAAGAAGACGAAGAAGGCATTGAAGGCGATGGCGATTACACTATCGACGAAAAGTCTAAACAAGTTCATTTAACAGAGCGCGGTCAAATTAAAGTAGAAGACCTACTTACTGAACGTGGATTAATTGAAGAAGGCGATTCGCTTTACTCAGCCAGTAGTATTACTCTACTAAGCCACGTGTATGCTGCGCTTCGTGCTCACAAGCTTTATCAAAAAGATGTGGATTACGTTGTTAAAGAAAACGAAGTCATCATTATTGATGAGCACACAGGGCGCTCAATGGAAGGTCGTCGTTGGTCTGAAGGTTTACACCAAGCTGTAGAAGCGAAAGAAGGTGTAAAAATTCAAAACGAAAACCAAACACTGGCTTCTATTACTTTCCAAAACTACTTCCGTTTATACGAAACCTTAGCTGGTATGACAGGTACAGCCGATACGGAGGCATTTGAGTTTCAATCTATTTACGGTCTAGACACGGTTGTTATGCCAACTAATAAGCCGATGATCCGTGATGATCGCGCTGATTTAGTTTACCTAACACAAGAAGAAAAATACGAAGCTATTTTAGCTGATATTAAAGATTGCCAAGAGCGCGGGCAACCTGTGCTAGTAGGTACTATTTCAATTGAAAGCTCTGAGTATTTATCGCAGTTTTTACGCAAAGAAAAAATTAAGCACAACGTACTTAATGCTAAGTTCCATGCGCAAGAAGCTGACATTGTATCGGATGCAGGCTTACCTGGTACTGTAACAATTGCTACCAACATGGCCGGCCGTGGTACCGATATTGTGCTTGGTGGTAACTGGAACAGTGAAGTTGAAAAACTAGAAAACCCAACAGATGAACAAATTGCTGAAATTAAAGCAGCGTGGAAAATTCGTCACGATGCAGTAATTGATGCTGGCGGTTTACATATTATTGGTACTGAACGTCATGAATCGCGCCGTATAGATAACCAATTACGTGGCCGTGCTGGTCGTCAGGGTGATGCCGGCTCTAGCCGTTTTTACTTATCGATGGATGATGCGCTAATGCGTATATTTGCTGGTGAGCGCATGACTAACATGATGCGTAAACTAGGCATGCAACGCGGCGAAGCCATTGAGCATCCATGGGTTAACCGTGCAATTGAAAACGCTCAGCGTAAAGTAGAAGCACGTAACTTTGATGTTCGTAAGCAATTACTTGAGTACGATGATGTAGCAAACGATCAACGTCGTGTTGTTTACGCCCAGCGTAACGAGTTGCTTGAAGAAGGCGATATTTCAGAAACAATCACTGCAATTCGCGCAGATGTACTCAATGGGGTGATCGATCAATACATCGCACCACAAAGCCTTGCTGAAATGTGGGATATCCCTGGGCTTGAAGAACGCTTAAAACAAGACTTTCTTATTGAGTTGCCTATCGCGCAATGGCTAGCTGATGACAATAAATTATACGAAGAGAAACTTCGTGAGCGTATTGAGCAAGCGGTTGAACAAGCTTACAAGCAAAAAGAAGAACAAGTTGGCGACTCTGTACTACGTCAGTTTGAAAAAGCGATTATGCTACAAAGCCTCGATCAGCACTGGAAAGATCATCTTGCTGCAATGGATCATTTACGCCAAGGTATTCACTTACGTGGCTATGCACAAAAGAATCCTAAGCAAGAATACAAGCGCGAGTCGTTTGAGCTATTCACCGAAATGCTTGAAAACTTAAAAGTTGATGTAGTGGGCATTTTAAGTAAAGTACAAGTTCGTGCCGAAGAAGATGTTGAAAAAGTAGAAGAGCAACACCGTAAAAGTGAAAATGCCCCTCGCGAGTACCAACACGAAGAAGCAGAACACGTAGGCGGTGAAGCCCCTCAAAGCGCAACTGTAATGGCAAGAACAGCGCCTAAAGTTGGCCGCAACGATCCGTGCCCATGTGGCTCAGGACAAAAGTTTAAGCAATGTTGTGGTAAATTAAAGTAACGACGCATTGTATGTAATTAAAAAGCGACGCTAGCGTCGCTTTTTTTATGGAGAAAAAATATGACAACAAAAATAGTTAACGTAGCGGTAGGCGTAATAAAAAAAAATAATGCTATATTCATTTGTAAGCGCGCTAATGAGCAACATCAAGGTGGCTTATGGGAATTTCCAGGCGGGAAAGTAGAAGCTGGTGAGAGCGTATTTGCCGCCCTTAAGCGTGAGCTCAGTGAAGAAGTTGGCATTACCATTCACAGCTCTAGCCAACTGATGGTGATTGAACATGACTATGGCGATAAATGTGTAAAACTTGATATTCACGTTGTAAGTAACTTTAGCGGTGAAGCACATGGAGCCGAAGGGCAACCTAGTGAATGGGTCGCTATTAATGAGCTTAGTAACTATGAGTTTCCTGCTGCTAACGCCGAGATTATTGAAAAAATACACGCGCGATACGCGTAAAGCACATGAATACAGCAATACAAAATAAATTAAGTGAGCTATTAGCGCTAAACCCTGAGCTTACTCAGGTGAGCTCTTTAGGCAGCGGACATATAAACACCACCTGGCTGCTCACCAATGCTGGTCAGCAATTTGTTGTTCAAAAGCTCAACACTCATGTATTTGAAAATCCAGCACAACTGGTCAATAACGCCCAGTTAATTGAGCAGCATTTAAGCGCTAAACAACAAGCAAATACTTACCCGCTCGATATTGTTAAGCATATAAGTACCCACCAAGGTGAACACCTTATAATAATTAATAACGCGTACTACCGCGTGCTTAATTTTATTAGCCAAAGCGCAAGTGAAGATATCGTCAAAGAGCCTAAACACGCAGAGCAAGCGGCATTTGCATTTGGCACATTTACACGTGCCTTGCTCGATTTTGACGCATCAAGCCTCTACCCTGTTATTGCAGACTTTCATAACTTAGCCATGCGTTTTGAGCAGCTTAATACAGCCATTGCCACAGCCACTAATGAGCGGCTGCAACAGTGTAAAACCGTTATTGACTACTGCATTGCACAACAGCATTTGGTAAAAGAACTGGCTGAGGTAACAGCTGATTTGCCTACCCGGGTGTGCCACAACGACACTAAAATAAATAACATGCTGTATTGCAGCAATACATATAAAGCAAAAGCAGTTATCGATTTAGATACCTGCATGGCCGGCTTTTTACTTTATGACTTTGGAGACATGGTGCGCACATTTTGCTGCGCTGAGGCAGAAGATTCAACTAACCTTGGTAAAGTGGTTATTCGCAAAGAGGTATTTACAGCGCTTGTTAAAGGCTACCTTGCCCCCCTTAAATCGGCAATTAGCAACAAAGAGCAAGCAAGTTTACTGCTAGGCGCTAAAGTTATGCCGCTAATGCTTAGTGTGCGGTTTTTAACCGATTACTTAAATAACGACGTGTACTTTAAAACCACCCATGCAGAACATAATTTAGAACGTGCGCAAAACCAACTCGCTTTGTATAAAAATATTTTAAGCAATCAAAGCTGGATACATAAAGCCCTCATGCAATAACTGCAGTGTTATTAGTATAAAAAAACCAGCAATCTAAACACTTGCTGGTTTTTACTAAGTTAACCAAAAAGCATAACAATTACCAAATTTTTACGCGGTCTTCTGGTTTGATATACATCTTGTCGCCTTCTTTTACGTCAAACGCGTCGTAAAACTCAGGCATGTTCGACAAGATACCAATAACACGGTAGTGACTTGGTGAATGCGGATCTGTCATTAAGCGGTTACGTAATTCTTCATCACGGTACTTACGACGCCAAATTTGTGACCACCCCATAAAGAAACGCTGATCGCCAGTGTAACCGTCAATTACAGGCGCTTTGTTATCGCCTAGCGATAATTGATACGCTTTGTAAGCCACCGTTAAACCACCTAGGTCGCCAATGTTTTCGCCAAGCGTAAGCTCGCCGTTCACACCTGCATCTTCAAACGGTTTATATTTATTGTATTGCGCCACTAACGCGCCGGTACGCTCTTCAAACTGTTTAAGGTCAGACTCACTCCACCAGTTACGTAAGTTACCGTCACCGTCGTATTTAGCGCCTTGGTCGTCAAAACCGTGGCCTAGCTCATGGCCAATTACTGCGCCAATTGCACCGTAGTTTACAGCGTCATCGGCGTCTAAATTAAAAAACGGTGGCTGTAAAATAGCAGCTGGGAATACAATTTCGTTATTTACTGGGTTGTAGTAGGCATTAACGGTTTGTGGGGTCATGTGCCACTCAGAGCGGTCAACTGGTTTGCCTAATTTAGCAATCATATCGCTGTAAGCCCACTGGCTATAACGTATGTAGTTACCCACTAAATCATCAGGATTAATTGTAAGCTCAGAGTAGTCTTTCCATTTATCTGGGTAGCCAATTTTTGGGGTAAATTTGTTTAGCTTTTCTTGGGCTGCAAGCTTGGTTTCTGGGCTCATCCACTCAAGGTTTTCAATAGCAACGCCGTAACCTTTAATAACGTTATCTACCAGCTCTTCCATGCGCGCTTTTGCCTCAGGTGGGAAGTTATCTTTTACGTATACTTTACCTAAAATTTCGCCAAGTACGCTGTTAGATGCATCCACCGCTTTTTTCCAAAGAGGCGCCTGCTCTTTTACGCCGCGTAATGTGGTGCTATAAAAATCAAATTTAAGATCAACCAAGTCAGTGCTTAGTAACTGTGCGTAACCACTTACAAAATGAAACTTTAAGTAGTTTTTCCACGTGGCTAAATCTGTTTCTTTGTACACATCAGCAAACCCTTCTAAATAGCTTGGCTGACGTACAATAATGTCTGAGGTATCTACCCCAGCGCTTTTGAAAAACGCAGCTAAATCAAAGTCGCCTGTTAGCTTACTTGCCTCAGCTACAGTCATTTTATTGTATGACTTAGTGGCATCACGGCTTTGTACACGGCTCCACTGTGCCTGTGCTAAAGCGCTTTCAAATGCGATAACGCTTTTAGCGGCATCAGCGGCATTTTCAACGCCCGATTTAGCTAAAATATCTGTGATGTATTGCTCGTAAGATGCACGAATTTTAGTAAATTTTTCATCATCTTTTAAGTAATAGTCACGATCTGGTAAGCCAAGCCCAGATTGCGATAAGTACAGCGCGTATTCACTTGAATTTTTAGCATCGTTATTTACAAACCAGCCAAATGGTAAGCTAGCACCTTGCTGCTGAATTTTAGCCATTAAAGGCGCAAGATCAGCTTTTGAATCTAGGCTATCAATGGTATTTAGTGAAGGTTGTAAAGGTGTAATACCTAACTCATCACGTGTGTCTTTATCCATGTAGCTTTTATAAAAAGCACCAATTTTGTACTCGTCGCTGCCTTTTTTAGCATTACTATTTTTAGCGGCACTTTCAAGTGCTGCTTTCATCGCTTTTTGCGACTCTTCATACAACTGTGTAAACGAGCCATAGTTAGACTTGTCGCCAGGGATCTCTGTTTTAGCAAGCCACTGCCCGTTTACATGGTAATAAAAATCATCTTGCGCACGAACTGACTCATCCATATTGGCAAGGTCTACACCTAGCTCAAGGTTTTTTTCTGCAGGTGCTGCAACAGTAGCTGTATCGGCTACTTGTGTTTCTTGTTGTTTTTCACCGCAACCTACTAGGCCCAGCGCAAGTGCAATACTTGCGGCGGTAATAGTTACTTTTTTCATAATTATTCCGTTTGTTAGTAAAGAATAAAATATCTATTTCATTAAGCTATGGCGCCACAGAGAAAGATAAAAAGCGCCCTGCGATGCTTTCACTTAATGAAATTAATATTTAGGCGGTTAAAACAACACGCCGAATTTGTATGATAAACCCCATTAAAGAAACAATAAAATAGAATATGTAACAAAGTATTTGCCGTGAGACGAGATAACAAAATAGCCCTACCAACAACCATATTCGGGCTTTAGCGAGTTATTTTTTACCATGGCGAGCAAGGCGCTCTAGCTTTTCTTTCAGCGAAGGGGGCGCTGATGCGGCAATGGCATTAAGGTAATCTGAGGTTTGCTGGCTCATTTTTCTTGAATTGCCAGGTGCTTTGCCTACGGGGCCTCGTTTATCTGTTGTTGGGCTTAAGCGCGCTGTTGCTTGAGGGTTTGCGACAATTTTAATTTGGCCGAGCTCTGCCATGCCCGCCGCTCTAAAATGCGACTGCATATCCATTTTTAAATAATTAAGTTTAAGGGCAATTGCTGCCGATACAGCTTCAATCATCAGCGTGCCATCGCGGTAATTACTTACACGGCATTTTTCAGCAAGCTTTGGGCCTAAAAACTCTTTAAGCAATACTTGCTGTTTATCTAGCGCTTGGCTTTTACCTGCATAAGCAGATAAGCGATTATTAAGGCCTGCCATAATGTCAGTTAGGGGTTTTGGTGCGTACCTATCTTTAGCCATTCAACACCTCATCAATTTAAATAAAACACGCTTAAGCCAAGCGTTTAAATGCTCGGCTTTAATATATGCTTTTATATTATACCAATTCGCTTAATTACGTATTATTGCAAATTGCTATTATGCGCCTGCTACTTGCATTTGCTCTATAAGTACTGAACCCGTTTGAATACCGCCTCTGCGCTCAATATCGCCCCCTATGGCCGAAATACCTTTAAACATGTCTTTTAAATTTCCGGCAATGGTAATTTCACTAACAGGGTACTGAATTTCACCGTTTTCTACCCAAAAACCAGCTGCTCCACGCGAGTAGTCACCGGTAACGGTGTTTACGCCTTGCCCCATCAGCTCGGTAACTAATAAGCCTGTTCCCATGGTTTTTAATAGTGCGGTTAAATCGTTATGCGTTTGCTCTACTAACCAGTTATGAATACCGCCTGCATGGCCTGTTGGAGCCATATTTAATTTACGTGCTGCATAACTTGCCAATAAATACGTTTGCAGTTCACCGCCTTGAATAATTTCACGGTCAATCGTTTTAACCCCTTCACTATCAAAAGGTGATGATGCTAACCCTTTTAATATATGTGGACGCTCAGCAATATTAACGCTCTTACTAAATACTTGGGTGCCTAGGCTGTCGAGTAAAAAGCTCGATTTACGATAAAGCGCCCCACCGCCTATAGCCGATACCAAATGTCCAAACAATGAGTTAGCTATATCGGCTCTAAAAATAACAGGTACTTTCATAGTCCCTAGTTTTTGGCTGTTTAACTTAGCAAGTGTTTCGGTTGCAGCTTCAAGGCCCACTGCTGCAGCATCGTTTAAACCAGCTTGATCGCGCGCAACAGTGTACGCCGAATCGCGCTGCATGTGCTCGCCTTCTTTGCCTATTACCATAGTACTAATACTATGGCGCGTACGTGGAAAACCAGCAATTAAACCATGGCTATTACCGTATACACGTAAACCTTGGTGCGATGAAAAACTTGCACCATCTGAATTTACAATGCGCTCATCAGCATTTAAGGCGGCTTGCTCGGCGGCATGGCAAAGTTCAATACCTTGCTCTGGGCTTACATCCCACGGATGATATAAATCGAGATCTTTAGGGGCAAACTCAAGTAGCTCTTTATCCGCAATGCCATTAAATGGATCATCGGAGGTAAACTTGGCAATATCAATGGCTTTTTCGACTACAGTGCGTAGTGTTTTTGGGTTGAGATCTGCAGTAGATGCCGACCCTTTATTATTCCCTACATAAACACTGATACCTAAACCGCCATCTTGGTTAAATTCTATGGTTTCTACTTCACCCATGCGTGTACTTACCGATAAACCCGATGTACTCGACATAGCAGCTTCTGCGGCAGTAGCACCCAATTTTTTTGCATGCTCGAGCACTTCAGCTACGGCATCTTTTACTTGAGAGATTTGAGAATAAATTGGATCGTGTTGTTGGCTTTTCATAAATTAAGTCCTGAGCCTTAAGGCAATATTGCACGCATTTCTTATCTTTAAATGCTAACACACTCACTGCACCACATCAGCTAATATTAATCACTAAAAGAATCGCGTATAATGGCAAAAGTTATTTTTACTTAAGAGCACCCCATGGCGAAGAAAAAAGGCAAGCCTGCTGAAATTGAAGAAGAAATTATTTACGTATCAAAAAGTGAGCTAAAGCGAGACGCGCAAGAGTTTCACCAGTTAGGTTCTGAAATTGCTAAAATGGGGAAAAAACAACGCGAACGCTTACCACTCAATGACGATTTAAAAGAAGCCATGGTGGTTGCTGATAAAATTAGCAATAAAAGCGATGCGTACCGTCGTCATTTAAATTACATTGCTAAAACGCTGCGCACAGTAGAAAACGTTGAAGAAATTAAAGCAATTATTGATGTAATGCTTAATAAAAATAACCAAGCTGAGGTTTTAATTAAAAAAATTGAGCAATTACGTAGTGACTTAATTGAACAAGGCGACGATTTAATCAACGAAACCATTGAGCAATACCCGACCCTTGAGCGCCAAAAAATGCGCCAATTGGTTCGCAATGCCGCCAAAGAGGTTAAAGCCGAGAAGCCAGGCAAGGGCTATAAAGAATTGTTTCAATACCTAAAAGATGCCCACAACATAACGTATTAACAAAAAATACTCTTTTAAAAGGTGCTTAGGCACCTTTTTTGTTGTAGATCAAAACCCCTTCCTTAAAAGCTTTTTATACTCACCACCTCATTAATATATAAGGTGCGCGTGATGATAAAGCTTCCAAAATGGGATCAAACTCTTATAAATAAGTATAACGTGTCAGGGCCGCGTTATACCTCCTATCCTACCGCGTTATCTTTAAGCGAGGGGTATCAGCAGCAAGACCTAGTTAGCGCTATAAAATCATCATCGAGTCGCTCACTCTCTTTGTATATTCATATCCCATTTTGCAGTGAGCTTTGCTATTACTGCGGTTGTAACAAGGTGATTACGCGCCATCAGTCTAAAGCCGATGTGTACTTAGATTATTTAGCAAAAGAAATAGCAGCGCATGCCCCATTATTCAAACACTACACGGTAGAGCAATTGCATTTAGGCGGTGGTACACCAACTTTTTTAACTGTAAAGCAAATGACGCGCCTAATTAATTTGCTAGAGCAGCACTTTCATTTTACCCGCAACACTGAGCGTGGCATTGAAATAGACCCACGCTCCCTTGCTAAAGATATGCTTATACACTTACGGGTTTTAGGTTTTAACCGCGTATCCTTTGGTATTCAAGATTTTAACGATGAGGTACAGCAAGCAGTTAACCGCACACAGCAAGTTGAGACCGTTAAAGCACTGATAACCCAAGCCCGCGAGCTGGGCTTTAAGTCAATAAATGCAGATATGATTTATGGCCTACCTAAACAAACACCCCAAAGCTTTGAGAAAACAATAGCGCAATTAATTGCCTTAAGCCCAGACAGAGTCTCTGTATTTAATTACGCGCATTTACCGGAGCGCTTTGCTGCGCAACGTAAAATAAAAGAAGCTGATTTACCCAAAGCCCACGACAAGCTAACAATGTTTAAAAACACCTTGTCGCAAATGACATCAGCAGGTTATCAGTTTATTGGTATGGATCATTTTGCAAAAGCCGACAACGAACTGGCAGTTGCGCAAAACAAAGGGCAGCTACATCGCAATTTTCAGGGCTATACCACCCACGGTAATTGCGACTTGTTAGGCTTAGGGGTCTCGTCCATCTCACAAATTGGCACAGCCATTTTACAAAATCAAAAAGTGCTTAAGCATTATTATCACGCCATTGAAACGCAAGCTGGGAGCGCTATACATAAAGGAATGCATTTAACGCATGATGATGTAATACGTGCAGAGGCTATTAAATCCCTTATCTGCCAGTTTGAATTAGACACACAGGCTTTTACGAAAAAACATACTATTCAATTTAATGAGTATTTTGCAGATGCCCTGTTGGCACTACAGCCTTTAATAGACGATGAGATGGTACATATAAATGATAACGTAATACGCGTCACGCCTCGGGGGAACTTGTTTATTCGTATTATATGTATGTGCTTTGATGCTCACTTACAAAAGCAAATAAGTAAAACCCGTTTCTCACGGGTGATTTAAAGCAGGCATAAAAAAAGCAGACCTAAATCTGCTTTTTTTATTTTTGAGCTTAATTAAACACTATGTTTTCGCTGCCCGGCGCAGCTTTAAACTCGACAATGATTTTGTCGCAATCGGCTTTAATCTCATCGCTAAAGTTTTCTTCTGCTCGCCAACGAGCTGTATCTTGTTTAAAAATCTCTTTTTTAGAGTATTTTTTGCGTGCATCGTGAGTCGGCATTTCTTTAACGACATTATACATTTTATAAATGCCTGGGTACGCCTCGGTTAAATCTCGCTCATCTTCAAAAGCGTACTGAGACATTAACACCCAAATCCGTAAACAGCCTTCAGAATACTCACATTGCTTTTCAGCC
Source organism: Pseudoalteromonas sp. P1-7a (assembly GCF_001401855.1). Lineage (NCBI taxonomy): Bacteria > Pseudomonadati > Pseudomonadota > Gammaproteobacteria > Alteromonadales > Pseudoalteromonadaceae > Pseudoalteromonas > Pseudoalteromonas sp. P1-7a. The sequence goes on from NZ_LKDU01000007.1 coordinate 107,725, forward strand.
ATTGCACGAGCAATTAAATGAATGCTATCGGCAAGTTTAGCGTTTCGCTTTAAGCGCGACTGCTTAAGCTTTTGCTGTTGCTCTGCTTGCTTTTGCGCAATTAACTTTTTTTGCGCGTTAAGCTTATAGAGTAACTGACCTGCATAAAATGCTAAGCCAGCAATAATAACAGCACCTACAAACAAGGCTACAATCACTGCGGTACTCATTAAGCGCCCTTACTATTTATCGTCATCATCTAGCCACTCATTGGCTAAATCATCTGAAAGGTATTTATCAAAGTCTGAGTTACCGTTGCTTTGGACATTGTCTTCAAAATCATCTTCAAACTCGTCCTCATCCTCATCTTCTATACCCAGTAACTTACAAAGCACTTGGTGGCGTGCAATACGGCTATTAAAGTACTTTGCATCTTTACCTGTCAGCATTTCACCTTGTTCATGACGCTCAACGAGCTTAAGTAAACGCTCATCGTTTTCAAGCGCTTCTAGCTCTTGCTCTGGTGTCAGCTCTGGCTCTGTCGCCTTTTTAAGCTCGGCCATTGGCTTTAAGTTACGCTTCATTTCTACTTGTGGCTGTGGTGCGGCAGCCACTAAAGGTACCGCTTTTTTACTGCCTACACGTTTATCTTTCGGTGCTGAACTTACTTTTTTAGTGTCGCTATCTAATAGCTCTGGTGCATTTCGAGAGCCAGGTTTAGCGCCCTTTGGCTTTTTAACACGTTGCTCCTTTAACGCACGCATTTCTCTAAGCTTATCTTGGCTTAAACGAACAGGGCCGTTTGAAGGAATTTTACGTGACTTTTTCTTTCTACTCATATCTTGATCATCTCACTTAAGAGGTTTTGAGCGAGGCACATAACATGAGCATCGCAGTGCTGGCCTAGCCAGAAGAATTCGATTTGCGCATTAAAGCTTGGGTTGCTTGTTGAATTAGCGCATTAGCTTATTGCTAAACGGTGGGTATTGTAACAGGACAAATAAAAAGGCGGTAGAGAAAACATCTCTACCGCCTACTAATCTGAGCGCCATTATCTGGACACTTCTCCCTTCGACTTTTTTAGTCTTTATTATTTTTATTATTATCAGTCCGTATTGTTATTATTTTAACCTTCCTTGTTACATTCCATTTTGTTTTTATTTTTAACTTCCTTGAGATTTTATTATTTACGGTCATCCTGACGCTTTCTTGTTATTTCCTTTTGTAGCACCTTCAGTGTGCTATTCAGTCGTGCCGCGCTATTTTCCTTTAGCATAATCCATGTTGTTATTGTTGTTTTGCGACAGTGGTTAATTTACCCATTAATAATTTTGTTACAACTGGTTTATATAATTTTTCTGACATGTCACACATATAAATTCATTAAAAACAATATAAATTAATAAGTTACACACTTAAAAAGTTTAAAAATAAGTTATTTCTCACAATTCGGTATGGCAAATATCTCACAAGCTAAAGGGTGATATCGTTAAATTACGGACACAAAAAAAGCAGCGTAAGCTGCTTTTTAATCATATTTCATAGTATTACATTAGCAAATACTAAATAAATACGACTTTAGTGTAAACCACCCAAGTATTGAGAAAGTACTTCAATATCTTTGTCTGTTAGCTTTTTCGCTATATCTTGCATCATACCGTTATGGTCGTTTTTACGGGTACCATCACGGAATTTCTCTAGCTGAGCTTTGATGTACTCTGGGTGCTGGAAAGAAATTTTAGGAAACTTAGCAAGTGACGAACCATTGCCGCGCGGACCATGACACGCCGCACAAGCTGGAATACCACGCTCAGCATCGCCTGCTTTGTAAAGCTTTTGACCAACTTCAACCACGTCTTTAGGGGTGGCGCCTTCAGTCATGTTCAATGAAGAAAAATAAGCAGATAGGTCTTTCATGTCTTGTTCGCTAAGTGGCATAGCCATCGCGCTCATTACAGGATCCATACGACCTTCTTTACCGCCTGAAGTCATACCTAGTTTTAAATCCTTAAGTTGTTTAAGGATGTAATCTGGATGCTGGCCTGCAAGTTTAGGGTAAATATTAACCGGTGCATTACCGTCTGGGCCGTGACAAGCCGCACACGTTGCTGATTTTTCTTTACCTGCGTTTACATCGCCATCAAATGCTGTTGCGTTGCTTGCTGACAACGCACCAAGCAATATTGTTAAAGATAGTGCTATTTTTTTCATGGTGAATTCTCTGTTTCCGACCCTGTATCATCTACAATATGGATGTTGTAATTCATGTATTCTACACGATAAAAAATTCTCTGGCACGTTTTCTACTCATATTAAGCTTATAATTTATAGGGTTTTGACCTAGATTAACCTTTAAGCAGCTTTAATAGTGCCATTTATAGCATTTTTAGGTGTTTAAATACGCTTTTTAATACATCCTTTATAGTATAAAATACGCGCCCTGAGTCAATTTAGCTCAATAAGATTAACTTTTACGTTTTAGGAGAGCCTGTGCTCAAATCTCGTATCAAATATAATACTGCGTCTTTTGTTACAAGCGCGCCAGACATCACTAAATTACCTGCTGATACGGGAATTGAAGTCGCGTTTGCAGGTCGCTCTAATGCCGGTAAGTCGAGTGCTCTTAATGCACTTACAGATCAAAAACTTGCTCGTACCAGTAAAACACCGGGCCGTACGCAATTGATCAACACGTTTGAATTAGGTGAAGTGGATGATATGCGCTTAATTGACTTACCTGGTTATGGCTTTGCTAAAGTGCCCATTGAAATGAAAAAGAAATGGCAAAAATCACTAGGTGAATACCTACAAAAACGTCAAAGTTTAAAAGGCATTGTGGTATTGATGGATATTCGCCACCCATTAAAAGATTTAGATAAAGATTTAATTAATTGGGCTATTGGCAGTGAAATCCCTGTATTGGCGCTTTTAACTAAAGCGGATAAGCTTAAGCAAGGGGCGCGCAAAGCACAAGTATTACAAGTACGCCGCGAATTAAGTGAACTAGACGGTGATATTACTGTTCATGCTTTTTCATCACTTAAGGGGACGGGTTTACCGGAAGTCGCCAAGAAATTAGATGAGTGGTACTTAGGGCCAATCGTGGCTGTTGCACCACAGCCAAGTGATGAAGATAACTCAGACGCTTAAAAAATAAGCACCTATGAGAGATAAAACCTTTCACCTGCAGATTTTATAAAATAGCCGCGCTCATCTGCGTCGGCTATTTCAGCCCACTGATAAAACACATTTCGTGATACCCGCGCATTACATCCATAAGGCAATTGCAAATAAGGCACCGCTGCATTTTTATAGTTTTTTATATAAAGAGGCTGCTCAGCACTAACTAACCATTGTCGTGCTAAATTATCTACACAACACATAACGTGCCCCTGCGCTGTGCTCTCTATATGCCAGCTTACGATAACGAATGGCGCATCTTGTACTTCTATCGCTATTTTTTCGATGGGTGTTTTTAAGTAAAACTGCTCGCCTTCTTTGCATAAAACACTGGCAAACAGTTTTACCATAGCGGAGCGAGTAATTTCGCTGCCATCGTAAAACCACAGCCCTTGTTCGTTAATAATAATTGGCAGTTCACCACACTGGGTTGGCTGCCAACTATCAAACGGTTTACTAGGCTCGCTTAATTGCTTACTAAGCGCCGCTAAGGAGATCACTGTTTTTTTAGTGTCAGTGCAAAAGTAACCGGGACGGCTGTAGCAACGGCCGGTAAGCCAGCTAATTGCTGTAACTTTTTAACGCCTTCGGTCACCCCAAAGTCTTGGCTATTTATAATTACTGGCGTAAACGACGATACGCTTAAATCGCCATTTTTTGAACTGCTAACAAGTACATTTATTTTTAATGGTTTTTTATTACCATGAAAATCAAGCTGCGCATCAACCGCTTTTAATACATGTTGGCCTGGTTTTTTAATATTACTTAATTGCTTTTTTAAATCTGCGGTTAAAATTGCGTTAGGGAATTTTGCCGCTTCAAATACAAATTGAGTTAAACGTTCATTGCGAATGGGGATTAGTGTTTCTGCAGAGGTTAAGTCAATATTTACACTAAAAGCACCGCTGTCTAAAAGTGTCCCTTCTAGATTAGTAAAATGATGCGCCTCAGCAATCGTGTCTTTCTTTATAGAAACAAAACTTAATTGGCTTTTATCATTAACGAGCTGCCAATCTGCATGAGCGGCATTAGACAAAACAAGGCTAGTTAACGATAAACCTACAGCGGCTAACGTTTTAAACATAACGCACTCCTTAAATTTAAATGAGAATAATAGCGCTTTCGATACTACCACTTGCGGTATACGCATACCAACTCAAAATAAATAATAAAGGGGATTGAAAAGAAAAAACGGCCTGCTTAAAACAAGCAGGCCGGTATAGCAAACTGGGGAGAAGCTATCAATTTGTTGCACCTTTTCAGATGCATCATCAACAGGATGTCCTACAGGATGAGGACGCGCGCACTTTAACAAAAGCGCGCATAAAAATACAATCATATTCCGCCAAAATAGTTCGAATTGACGAACATATAACTATTTAATACAAATAGTTGCTTAAATTAACCTACTTTTAACTAAACTTTGTTTACACACAGAAATACGTATATCGATTCGCCTAATTGGGTGAGTTATTTAGAGGCAATAAAAAAGCGCCTTGCGGCGCTTTTAAACTATAAGCATGTTTTGAGGTTAATGGGCTTGTTCCCAGTTTTCACCTTCGTCGGCTTCAACAATTAAAGGCACATCTAAACTCGCAGCTTGCGACATTAGTTCACAAATTTGCTTGGTGTAAGCTTGTGCGCAGTCGGTTTTAATTTCAAATACCAACTCATCGTGTACCTGCATGAGTAATTTAATCGTGTTAGGGGCTTGCTCACTAACCCATTGATGTACACTCAACATTGCTTTTTTAATAATGTCGGCGGCTGTGCCTTGCATTGGTGCATTGATTGCTGCACGTTCGGCGCCTTTACGACGAGCTCCATTACGTGCATTAATTTCTGGTAAGTGTAAACGACGACCAAAAATAGTTTCTACATACCCGTTCTCAGCCGCTTTCTCACGCGTTGTTTCCATGTAATCAAGTACCCCAGGAAAACGCTCAAAGTATTTATCTATGTAGTGCTGTGCTTCGTGACGTGGCACATCAAGCTGACGCGCTAAACCAAAGGCGGACATGCCGTAAATTAAACCAAAGTTTACTGCTTTCGCTTTACGACGCATATCGGTGGTTACCTTACCAAGCTCAACACCAAATACCTCAGCAGCGGTTGCACTGTGTACATCTAACCCATTAGCAAAGGCATTTAGTAGCCCTTTGTCTTGCGATAAATGCGCCATAATACGCAGCTCAATTTGGCTGTAATCGGCAGCCACAATTTTATAACCTGGTGCCGCTACAAACGCCTCACGTATTCGGCGCCCTTCTTCAGAGCGAATAGGAATATTTTGTAAGTTAGGATCGGTAGAACTCAAACGCCCTGTGGCCGTAACAGCTTGATGATAAGAAGTATGCACGCGTTGTGTTTTCTCATTTACCATCAATGGTAATTTATCGGTATACGTTGATTTAAGCTTAGATAAACCACGATGCTCAATAATCACTTTAGGTAATGGGTAATCATGGGCAAGTTCTTGTAGCACTTCTTCAGCCGTTGAAGGTGCACCTTTAGGTGTTTTTTTAATGACTGGCAGCTCAAGTTTTTCAAATAAAAGTACTTGCAGCTGCTTTGGCGAGCTTAGGTTGAATGGTTCGCCAGCTATTTCAAACGCTTCTTTTTCAAGCTCAAGTAAACGCTCGCCTAAACGCTGACTGTGTGCGGCAAGCATATTGCTATCTATAGCTACACCAGTGCGTTCAATATCAGAAATAACATCAACTAGGGGCATTTCTATGGTTTCAAACACTGACTTTAACTTCTCATCAGCTTCTAATTTTGGCCACAGTACTTGGTGTAAACGCAGTGTAATATCGGCATCTTCTGCTGCGTAAGGCGCAGCTTTTTCAAGCTCAATTTGATTAAAGGTAAGCTGCTTTTTCCCTTTGCCGGCAATATCTTCAAAGCTAATGTTTTTATGGCCTAAGTATTTAAGCGCTAATGAATCCATGTCATGGCGAGTGCCCACACTATTAAATACGTACGACTCAAGCATAGTATCAAACTTAATGCCATTGAGTTCATAGCCGGCATTAGCTAGTACACTCTTGTCGTATTTTAGGTTTTGCCCTACTTTAGCTTTGTTAGCATCGGCCAGAATTGGCCCAAGCTTTTGCATTACATATTCAAAGCTTAATTGCTCTGGTGCACCCGGGTAGTCATGTGCAATGGGTAAGTAAGCGGCTTCGCCTGCTTTTACAGCAAAGCTCATACCTACTAACTGCGCTTGCATATAATCAAGGCTAGTTGTTTCGGTATCAAAGGCAAATAACTCAGCGCTATTTAGCTGCTCTATAAGCGCATCAAACTGTGACTCGCTTAAAATAGTTTCATAATGAGCGTCTTCTACTTTTGGTAGTTCATTTTCCTCAGTAGGGAGCGCTTTTTCTGCATCTTTTGGATTATCAAGTAGCTCAGCTAACCAGCGGCGGAACTCACACTCACCATACAGTGCAATAAGCTCATCTTTATTTGGCTCTTGTACTTTAAAGGTATCTAGGTCTGACTCTACCTCAACATCACATTTAATGGTGGCAAGCTCATAACTTAGTGGTAAATGATCTAGGGCGTTTGCGAGTTTTTCACCAATCTTGCCTTTAATGTCGCCGGCATTATCAATAACACCTTGAAGTGACCCATATTTTTGTAGCCATTTAACAGCTGTTTTAGGCCCACAACCTTCAACACCTGGGATGTTATCAACTTTATCACCCATTAATGCTAAATAATCGATGATTAGCTCAGGTCCTACACCAAATTTTTCAACAACGGTTTGAGGATCTGAAATGCTATCGGTCATGGTGTTTATTAGCGTCACATGCTCGTTAACTAGTTGAGCCATGTCTTTATCGCCGGTAGAAACCAATACATGGCGCTTTTGCTCAGTCGCTATTCGTGAAAACGTACCAATCACATCGTCGGCTTCAACACCTTCTATACTGATCAGTGGAAAGCCCATTGCTTTAATAATACTGTGCAGTGGCGCTATTTGCGTTCGTAAATCGTCAGGCATAGGCGGACGGTTAGCTTTATACTCGCTATACATGTCGTTTCTGAACGTTTTGCCTTTGGCATCAAACACAACCACCATGTGACTCGGATCATATTGTTTGATCAAACTCTTAAGCATGTTAACCACGCCATAAATAGCGCCTGTTGCTTCACCTTTTGAGTTGGTTAAATGCGGTGGCGAGTGATAAGCACGGAATAAATATGAAGAGCCATCAACTAAAATTAGCGGGTTTTCGGGGATCTGAGCCATGGTGAATTTGGATCCTAAATACAAAAGAGTAATATTATTACAAGCATGCCATAAGGTTGTGAATAAAACGACAGTGAATTACGCTTAGTAGCTATAATTATTGCAGAGCAACCTGTGGATAACTTTGTAGATAACAGCCACGAACTATTCCTCCAATACATAATTAAATGCTTAGAAAAATAAATAACTGCTTGTTTTGTTTAAAAAAGATAATACGAGGTTCTTTTTTTATTATTTTAAAACCAATGTGGAAAAAGGTTTTCTAACTGATACATCTGCTGTTAGTCACTTTAGTTATTTGCATCCATTTAAATAACCGGAGGAGTATTCTAGCATAATGGATCAAAGATCATAGCGATCCTTTATAATTTTTTTTATAAGCGCACTGGCAAAAATGGCATAAACCGCAATACAACTTGCACTGCGAATACTTTTTAAGCTAAAAAATTATTTTAGTGAGTGTTTTGCCCCGTGTTAAACTTCACCCAAACGACTTATTTAAAATACTTAAGGAGCACAAAAGCATGAAAAAGATAGCTGTAATATTAGCCGGCTGTGGTGTGTACGATGGCAGTGAAATAAACGAAGCAGTATTAACATTACTACACATAGCTAAAAATGGTGCTGCATATCAATGTTTTGCTCCTGATATAGAACAACTTCACACGATTAATCACCTCACCGGTGAAGAAATGCCAAGCAACCGTAATGTACTCACTGAGGCAGCACGCATTGCCCGTGGTGATATAAAATCTTTAAGCGAATTAAAAGTATCTGAATTTGATGCGTTAATAGTCCCTGGGGGATTTGGCGCCGCTAAAAACTTATGTGACTTTGCCGTTAAAGGCGCTGATGCGCAGATAAACGAAATAGTTTTAGCAGCGTGTAAACAATTTGCCAGTGCACAAAAAGCGGCTGGCTACATGTGTATTGCGCCGGCTTTAATTCCGTTTATATATCCCAAGGCTACTTTAACCATAGGTAATGATGAACAGACCGTAAACGCTTTAACCCAGCTAGGCTCTACTCACGCAGCCTGTGCAGTTGATGATATTGTGATTGATGAAGACAATAAACTCGTTACCACCCCTGCTTATATGCTGGCGCAGTCTATTTTAGATGCCGATGCGGGGATCGAAAAATTGGTTAAAAACGTATTAGCATTAGCTTAAATAGTGATTTACTAAGCCACCGATTATAAAAGTTTATTAACTGAAACATGCAATTTTATTGCGTTAACGCAAAAATTAGACAGTTTTATTGATAAAAACACCAGTGGGCGTTTTATAAATTGTTACACAGAGGTATAATCGGTTTAATTTCCGTCATCTATAATCGTGATTGATCACGTTCAAATCGAAGTGAGCAAGGCAAAATGAAAAAACTATCAGCTGCAGCATTATTAGTGCTAGCAACCACCGCATACGCACAGCCATATGATAACTCTATGACTGAAGATGCGATTAAAAAGCGTTTAGATCCAGTTGGCGCTGTTTATCTTGAAGGCGAAAAAGCTGCTGCTGCGGCAGCGCCTAGTGGCCCTCGTTCTGGTGAGCAAGTTTACCAAGGCGCCTGTTTTGCCTGTCATGGTACTGGCGCATTAGGTGCACCTAAATCAGCTGATGACTGGGCACCGCGTATCGCTAAAGGTAAAGATGTGTTGCTTGATCATGCTATCAATGGCTTTAATGCGATGCCGCCAAAAGGAACATGTATGGATTGTTCTGATGATGAGATTAGCGCAGCTATTGATTTCATGACATCTAAATAATTTAATTAACCCTCTGATAATTAGGGTGATTATTTAAAAAAGGTCTATTCTTATAATAGGCCTTTTTTTGTTGCTAAAATAATGTTTTAGTGGCAGTTTTAGGGCATTAGTTACTTGACGATCACAACTAAAAGTGAAATTATACGTTTAATAAACATACAATAATAAAATAATATGATTCATGTCATCGGAAGATAAGGCCGCTAACCTTAGTAAATTAGCGCATCAGAATAAACGTCTCAGAACGCTATTAGAAAAGTATAAGCAATCTCACCACTTACAAAATGCCTTGATTCAATTATCAGAGCAAGCGAGCTCTGTTGCCGAATTAACCTTACTTTACCCCGCAATCCATGACATTTTACAAGCATACCTACCTAGTAAAAGCTTTTATGTGGTACTTGCTAATCAATATACTCATGCTCTTGAGCTTTCTTATTTTTGCGATGAAAAAGATGGTATATCAGTTGCCCTTAATCAGGATAATAGTTTTGAAGAAGGCGCTACAGGCTATGTTTATAGACTTGGCAAAACCACGTGCTTTACCAAGCAAGAAATGCAAAGCGCTGCTCAAAATGGCTTATTTAAAGCGCTTGGCTCACCTGCAGAACATTGGGTAGGCGTGCCTATCTACCAAGAGCAAAATATTATTGGTGTGCTTGCTGCGCAAAGTTACGACAAACAGCAAGACTACAGCAGCCAGCAGGTGCACTTACTCGAAGTAATGTCTTTATATTTAGCGACAGCAATAGAGCGGGTTAAAAAAAGAGAGTTACTCGAATCAGAAGTGAAAATTCGTACCCGCGCACTGACACAAAGTAATGAGGCATTAAACCTAGAAATTGAACAACGAAAACGCGCACTACAACGCCAACAAATTCTGTTTAAAATATCGGAGTTGGCAACGCAAGCGCAAAACTTAGATGATGCCTATGTGAAAATTCATCAAATAATAAAAACCATTACATACGCAGAAAACTTATACATTGCACTTTATAACAAAGAAACAGGCTGGATCAGCTTCCCATATTGTGTAGATGAATTTAAAGACAACACCGAGCCTAGAAAGTTTGCAAAAGGTTATAGTGAGCTAGTTATTAGTAGCGAGCAAACCCAACTTATTCACCCAAGTAGAGCTAAAGAGCTGTTAGAAAGTGGTGACGTACAGCGAAATAACCCAATACCAGAAGAACAAATGGCCACCAGCTGGCTAGGCGCACCACTTAAAACATCGCAAGGTGTTATCGGCCTAATTGCATGTCAAGCGTATAATAATAAACATATTTTTAGTAAAGATGACTGCGAACTTATTACATTTGTTTCGCATCAAATTGCGACAGTTCTGCAAACAAAGTTAGCCACGCAAGCACTTAAATCTAGCCACCAAGAGTTAGAGTATCGCGTTAATGAAAAAACAAAAGCGTTGCAGCAGGCCAACTTACATTTACAAATGCAAATTGATGAGCGTAAAAAAGTAGAACAACAGCTTTATCATGATGCACATCATGACTCATTAACAGGCCTCCCTAATCGCAGCCTGTTTTTAACCCAGCTAGAAAAAACATTGCAGCATTACCACCGCTTTCCTGAGCACCACTTTGCTGTTTTATTTATTGATTTAGATAAATTTAAAGATATAAACGATCAACTAGGGCACCATGCTGGCGATCAATTTTTAATAAGTGTGGCTGATTTATTTTCCCATTGTATTCGTGAGCACGACTTGCTCGCCCGCCTTGGTGGTGATGAATTTGTCATTTTGCTTACCCACTTAACAGAGCTTCAACAAGCAGAAGATGTGGCTGATCGCATTATTAATATAATGAAAAAGCCATTTTGCAGTAAAGGTACCTGCGTTCAAAGTGGTGCAAGTATTGGTATAACGTACTCAAATTCGAGTTATCAGCATACCGATGAAATTATTCGCGATGCCGATGCCGCTATGTATTACGCTAAAAATGCCGGCCGCGACCGCTATGAGTTGTTCCATCCATTATTAACGCAGACACTAACAAGTGCAGAATCTCCAGCACAGCACCATCTTGATTCACTTCCGATGAGCTTTAGAAGTGCTGATATTATAAACCTTGATGAGCAACAGCAATCAGAGTCATTGTTTGAAGCATTTGGTGAGCACCCTGTATTAGGTTATACCAGTTTTGAAGTGCTGAAAAAGTTTGCAACCGATAAAGAGCAACACCTACAGGTTGAATTAGAGCTATTGCAACACGCTTACGCCCATGCCCTAGCGGCCAATGTGGCCATGGTATTGATGCCGTGCTCAGGGTTGCTTTTAGAAGCGCTTGAATTTAATTTATTTACCGAGGTATTAAGTAAGCTGCAAGGACAGAGTCAACTGTGTTTACTCTTTGACGACCAAGAAATACGTTATGCCTGTGCAACTCAGCTAGAAAACCTTAAAAAGCTCTCGCAGCTTGGTTACAGTATTGGCTTAAATAACTTTGCAAAAGACCGTTGTGAGTTAAATGCGCTGACCGACATTAACTTCGATTACATACTCCTTAGCTCCACCTTTAGTAAACGCGTATTACAACAAGAAAGCTTTAACTTGCAATTACAAGGCGTACTGGCAATTACTCAGCTTAAAGGCATAAAAGTCATTGCCAAAGGCCCTTCTATACTCAACTTTAGGGCCTTGCTTGATAAGTACGGGCTGAGTTTATTTGTCGCAAAGCAGCAAGGCTTATCGCAGTCAATAGAGGCTACTGAGAACACCGCACAATCTATTAACTAGGTTTTTTAAGCATCGCCCTTAAGTTAGCGACCCGTGCTTGGCCTTTTTCCATGCGCTCAGCTTGCGAACTAGGGGCTTTTTTGTTTTCAAACGCTAAGTCATCTTGTGGTAACTCTTGCACAAAGCGACTTAGCTCTGTTTGCGAGGTTTCACCAAACTGGCGTCGTATTTTTGCATACGTTAAGGTCAGCTCTTGCTGGGCCCGTGTGATCCCTACGTACGCTAAACGGCGCTCTTCATCTACGTTTTCTTCGTCAATACTTACTTGGTGCGGCAGTAACCCCTCTTCCATACCAACCATAAATACGTACGGATACTCTAAGCCTTTGGATGCATGCAGAGTAAGTAACTGTACCGCATCGGATTCATCTTCTTCCTCATTACGCTCTAACATATCGCGAAGTGTTAGTTTGCTGACCACTTCTGGTAAGGTCATTGGTTCGTTATCGGCATCGCCGGTGAGCATATCGGTGATCCAACGATACAACTCAGAGACGTTTTTCATACGCATTTCAGCTGCTTTGGCACTTGGCGATGACTCATATAAATACGCTTCGTAATTAATATTACGCACTAAGTCTTTTACCGCTTCGAGTGTATCGCTACGCACTGCATTATCTGAAAGCTCAACAACCCATCGTGCAAACCCCGAAAGCGCATTTAAACCACGGCCTTTAAGTCGGTAGCCTAAGTCGTTATCAAAACAAGTGGCAAATAAGCTTTGGTGTTTTTCGTTTGCAAGCGTGCCTAGCTTTTCAAGTGTAACGGTGCCTATTTCACGGCGCGGTGTATTAACTATGCGTAAAAATGCGTTATCGTCGTCTTGGTTAACCAATAAGCGTAAATAAGCCATAATATCTTTGATTTCTGAGCGCGAAAAAAACGACATACCACCGCTGATTTTATAAGGGATGCGGTTGCTCATTAATGACTTTTCAAAGCCACGAGCTTGGTGATTACCGCGATACAAAATAGCGTAATCTTTATAGCTGGTACGTTTCATAAATTTATGGGAAATTATTTCAGCTACAACACGCTCGCACTCGTGCTCTTCATCCCGGCAGCCAATCACTTTAATTGGCTCACCGTAACCAAGCTCACTAAATAGCTTCTTTTCGATATCGTGCGGGTTATTGGCAATTAAAATATTTGCAGCTTTTAAAATACGCTGCGCACTGCGGTAATTTTGCTCAAGCTTTATAAGCCTAAGTCCGGGGTAATCTTTACCTAGCAGCACTAAGTTTTGGGGACGGGCTCCGCGCCATGAGTAAATAGATTGGTCGTCATCCCCTACCACTGTAAAACGCGCTCGCTCGCCTACTAATAACTTAACAAGCTGGTACTGGCTGGTATTGGTATCTTGGTATTCGTCCACCAGCAAATACCTAAATCGTTGCTGCCAACGCTCTCGTGAGGTGGCATTATTACTAAGTAACAAAGTGGGGATCATGATTAAATCGTCAAAATCCAGTGCGTTATATGCTCGCAGCTGATTTTGATAACGGGCGTAAAGCTGCGCAAATAACGCTTTTTGCGCATCACGTGCTTCGCGTATGGCTTGCTCAGGCAAAATTAATTCATTTTTCCAGCTGCCTATTTGCATCTTAAGTAGGTTTAGTAGGTCTTTATCTTTTTTAAGCTCATCTTCGGTTAGCTCACCTAACAGCTGGTTAGTATCTTGGTCATCAAACAGTGAAAAACCTTCTTTAAAGCCTAGTGTTTTGAGCTCTTTTTTAATTATTTCAAGCCCTAGGGTATGAAAAGTTGATACCCACAACCCTTTCGCCTCTTGCTTATTAAGCGTTTGTAATACACGCTCGCGCATCTCTTTGGCCGCTTTATTCGTAAACGTTACCGCAGCAATATTACGTGCTTTGTACTCGCACTTTTGCACCAAATAAGCAATTTTGTTAGTGATTACGCGCGTTTTACCTGAGCCTGCACCCGCGAGTACTAAACACGGACCACTAATATATTTTACTGCTTCATCTTGTTTTGGATTGAGTTTCATAACGACCATGGAGTTTTAAAAGGCAGCTAATTTTACCGTAACCACAGATACAGGCATAGCCATTAGATTAATTAATTCCATTATGGTGATCATGTATTAAATGCCTTAGGTATAAGGTAATATTAGTCATTATCATTTTAGGGCAAAAGCAAGGGACGATTATGATCAATCCAGCAAAACTTGAAGAAATTGCTAAGCAAATCACCAATAACATGCCGCAAGGTGTAAAAAACCTAGCAGATACACTCGAAGGTAAAACCAAACAAGTTTTACAAAATAAGCTGGCTGAAATGGACTTTGTTAGCCGCGAAGAATTTGATGTGCAAAGCCAAGTACTTATTCGTACTCGTGAAAAACTCACGGAGCTTGAAGCAAAAGTTGTTTTACTAGAGCAACAATTAAATGCTAAAAATAACGCCGAGTAGCACGTATTTACGTATGTATACTCAGCCAAAAAAAAGCAGCCAAGGCTGCTTTTTTGCTTTTAACTTAAACATTTATCCACTATGCATTAAACAATGCATCTAATACATAGTATTGCAGGGGTTGTTGCTGCGCCAAACTCACAGCACACATTTTTTGCGCCACTTGCTTGCCCGTAATAGGTTTATAACGTTTTAAAAAAGGAAGTTGTGTAATAACAGGTAACACAAATGCGCCTATTTGCTCAGCTAAACGAGTATCGCTTCGCTCACCCATTAATAAAGACGGCTGAAATATACTTACTTTTGCAAAGCCCAGCGTTTTTATATGCTGCTCAAGCTCGCCTTTCATTTTTAAGTAAGGGCTGATGCTGTGTGCATTAGCGCCACTTGATGACACCAAGCAATAATGGCTCACTGCATTGTTTGCTGCCATTTGCGCCGCAATAAACTGATAATCAAAATCAACTTTACGCTGCGCCGCGATTGAACCAGCCTGCTTTTTAGTTGTGCCTAAACACGAAAAAAGCACATCCCCTTTAAATAACGCGCAGTAGTTAGTTAAACAATCAAAATCAATAACATGATTAGTGAGCTTAGTATGTTTAATGTCTAGCTTACGGCGTGTAATAGCAACCACTTTACAAAACGCAGGGCTTTGCAGTAAAAGCGTTAATAGCTCACTCCCCACAACCCCTGTTGCCCCTATGATTATCGCCGTTTTAGTCATTACTTAAATTACTCGCAACCGGCTTTAGCGAGTACATGTGCAACGGCTTTTTTATACACCTCGGCTTCTTCATCGGCGCAGGTTACAACCGATGATAAGTCGTGTAAGTGGCCGTTCTCTAATCCATATACCCAACCATGAATCGTGAGCTCTTGCCCTTTATCCCATGCATCTTGCACTATGTTTGTTCTACACACGTTGCGTACTTGTTCAATAACGTTTAACTCAATTAAGCGACTTAAACGCTGTTGCTCACCCATTGCATTAAGCTGCGCTAAGTGTTTTTCTTTTACATCGCCAACATGGCGTAACCAATTATCAATAAAACCAAATTTGGCGTTATTTAATACCGCTTGTACACCGCCACAGCCGTAGTGTCCCACCACCATAATATGCTTTACTTTAAGCACCTCTACCGCGTACTGCATTACCGATAAACAGTTATGGTCAGTATGCACCACTACATTAGCCACATTGCGGTGTACAAATAGTTCACCTGGTAATAAATCAACAATTTGGTTTGCAGGAACACGCGAGTCGGAGCAGCCAATCCACAAATACTCTGGGTTTTGTTGCATTGATAATATTTTAAAAAACTCAGGGTTGGCTTCGGTTGTACGTGCAGCCCAACGTTTGTTGTTTTCGAATAAATTTTTTAGCTTTCTCATTGCATCTCTTATTTAGATTGGGATAGGAATTACACCCCAAAAAAGACAAATAATGAGCGCCTTTTTAGTTGGTGTTTGCAAGAATTAAAATATTGCGAGGAGTTAACTGTTTCTCGCAAAAGGTGCTAACTGAAACGTGATAACCTTGCTGTTGCAAATATAAAGCACGATCGAGCACAAGCCAAACTTCTATTGCTCTTCTAAACACATGTCGAACCAGTTCGATTCGCTCTGTTACTTTTTTACGCGCCTTACCTATTAGTAAAAACTTATCGTAATCAGTATCTTGAGGAATAATTAGAGACTTTTTATCACCCGCCCAAGCACAAAACTGTGCAAATGTGCCAGAAAATACCGCCTTATTAACCGATGGCACGCTTACGTAAAACTGCTCATTAGTAATTGACTTTCGAAGTGCGTCAAACCCTAAGCGCCATTCCACCTCAGTTTTTCGTATTTTAGCCACACGTGAAGGGGCTGTAACTGTCTCTTGCAGCGCCAACTTTAAATCGCGGTGTGTTAAATTCAGCTTACTGGTAAAGGCAAGCTCACTCATTGGATGGTACTTATTATCAGTAAATAAGTGATAACAGCACGGCGAAAAACTAATACGTTTTACCCTAGCGGCACTGGCGTGTTGCATAAATGTTTGGTGCAGTGCGCCACATGCATGCAGTGCCACCGCATGTGTGTCGGTATTAAAAAAGTGGCTTATATCATCTTCAAGTACATTTGCTTGGCTAAATTGCATCGCTAAACCTTGCTTACGTGCACTGTGCTCTCCTTGCTCACATAGGTGTGCTTGTAGCTCAACACTTCGCACACTTTGCGCCCCGTTATAAGCAAGCATACGCCCTAAGTGGCCTTTGCCCGCGCACCACTCTAAAACAGGTTGCGTTGTAAAAGGCAATGCTGAAACAAAGTCTTGTAGTTGCTCAAACTTACGCCCTTTAATACCGTTACTTATCCAAAACGGGTATTCACTGCGTTGCTGCTGGTTTTTTGGTAAATTACACAGCTCAGGTAGCTGCTCTACCCCGGCAATAAATGGGCTAAAAAATTGATAAAGCTGTTGCTGATCGTTATCAAGCCTTGCAACATCTTCATCTGATAAGTTATGTAACGCCGCTTGAAGCTCAGGCCACGGTAATTCATCAAAATCAAATGCCGTACATTGCCAATATTCGCGGGTATTCATTAGCACTGCATCGAGTGCTGCAAACTGCTCAGCTAGGTTCATAACAACTTAAAATAGTAAAAAGACGTTTAATTATACCAGTTGCGCAGAGCTGCATTAAGCGGTTATTTTTTTGCGAGGATTAACCGCAAATAAAGGGGGATCGAAATAATACTTACAATGAAAGCGGCTATTAGCATCCACGACAGTTGTAATTGCTCCGGCTCTTGGTATTTATACACAAACCTCGCTTTGTGCTCGTCAAATTGGGTTTGCTTAATACCATAATAATCTGCAATTAAGCGCCATTTGGCCATCGACATATTCCCTAATTGAGTCGTCGGCGGCAATATGTAGTCTTTCAATACTTCGGCCTCGTAGGCTAGCTGATGAAAACTTTTATTTGGCGCATACACTTGCTGAGTAATAGCTATGGCTTCATCCATATTCATTAAGGCATAACGCCAACCTTTTAAACTCGCTTGATAAAACTTTTCGACCGTTTGAGGGTGCTTTTTAAGCATTGATTCGCTGGTAAATAACACATCACCGTATACATCCATACCATAACGCTGTGGGCATATAAGGCGATGCGATACCCCTTGCTGAGTCATTAAATAGGGCTGAGTTGTAATATACACTTGCATTGCATCAAGTTTGTTTTCTTGCCACGCTTGCAGTGCAGGCTCATCGCCTTCAAAAACGTCTAAAGTAGTTGTGTCAATGCCGCTGCGTTTTAGCATGACTAACAACTCGGTACTGTCTTTTTTACTTACTTCGGTAATACGTTTAGCGGTAAAATCGCGAGGGTGAAAAATATCAGAGCTGTCTTTTACCATCCAACAGTACGGGGAAAACTGCAAAATAGCCGCCATTGCAACAAGCGGTTGGCCGTTTACTCTTTGTTGTAAAATCCCCGAATGCGCCACCCCAAACTGAGCTTCTCCGGTTGCTACAGGAGTAAAAGTATCAGGCATTTTAGGATTGGCTTCGCGTATGGTCACATTAAGTCCGGCGTCTCTGTAGTAGCCTTTTTGCTGAGCCATGTAATAGCCAGCAAACTGAAATTGGTGGGTCCATTTAAGTTGTAAAGTGACTGATTCTTGAGCCATTAGCTGGCTGCAAAAAAGCAAGCTTGCAAGTATTAATCCTTTAATAAGCAACTGAGTGTTCCAAATAGTAGTCATTAGGTGTAACTATATTTAAAACACACAATAAAGCAAGCATGCAAAGGCGCATACTTGCTTATGAAGCCTTAAGCTGAGGCTACGTTATCAACGTTTGAGCTGTTTGGCTGAGAGGTTAAAAACTGCGTAAAACACGGGTTATGTGTTTCGTCTTGCACACTGTAACCTAAGCGGTTTAAGTGCTCGTTAAACATCTCAAATTGGCTAGGCTCAATCGCAAAGCCCGCCAGTACATTTCCGATAGACCCCCCATGATTACGGTAATGGAACAAAGTAATATTCCAATTGCTACCTAGGGTATCTAAAAAGCGTGCTAGAGCGCCTGGGTATTCTGGAAATTCAAACCGTAATAACCTTTCGTGCAACTGCTCAGGTGCTTTGCCCCCTACCATATAACGTACATGTAATTTTGCGAGCTCATTATCTGATAAATCGCAAAATGGGTAGTCGTTGTTAGTTAGGTCTTGTTTTAGCTCGCTGAGTTCTTGCTCACCTTGGCGCAGGGCTATACCCACAAATATTTGCGCTTCACCAGGGCCTGCATAACGGTAGTTAAACTCAGTAATAGCACGGCCCCCTAAAGAGGTGCAAAACTGCTTAAAGCTGCCTTTTTCTTCTTTAATGGTTACCGCAAGTAACGCTTCGTTTTTTTCACCAAGCGCGGTGCGCTCTGCAACATAACGTAAGCGGTCAAAGTTTAAGTTAGCTCCCGAAAGCACCGCTGCTAAATGCAGCCCTTTTAGACCAGATTGTTGGCTCCATTTTTTAAGCCCTGCGGTGGCAAGCGCACCTGAGGGCTCCGAAATTGCGCGAGTAGAGACAAAAATATCTTGCATGGCGGCACAAATTTCATCGCCACTGACAGTTACAACTTCATCGCAAAATTTTTGCGCTAGGCGAAATGTTTCACTGCCAATAATTTTAACCGCTACGCCATCGGCAAAACTGCCAACACGGTCAAGCTCTACTGGCTCGCCCGCTTTAAGCGCAGCTTGTAAACACGCGCTTTCGTCGGCTTCTACGCCAATCACTTTTATATCGGGACGTAATGATTTGATATAAACCGCCATGCCAGCAAGTAAACCACCACCGCCAACAGGGATAAATACCGCATCAAGCTCATTGAGTTGCTGCATAAGCTCGCGAGCCACTGTGCCTTGCCCCACAATTACGTCAGGGTCATCAAAAGGCGGTACAAATACACCATTACGTTGCTCTGTTAATTCAAGAGCGTGTGCTTTTGCTGCATCAAAATGATGGCCATGTAAAACCACTTCACCGCCCAGTGCACGTACCGCACTAACTTTTATTTCAGGCGTAGTAACAGGCATAACAATAGTGGCTTTATGGCCAAGATGTGAAGCACTAAGCGCCACACCTTGCGCATGGTTACCCGCAGATGCCGTAATAACCACGGACCCTTTAGGTAACTTGTTTAATTTATTATAAGCACCGCGTAACTTAAACGAATACACAGGCTGTTGATCTTCACGCTTTAACCAAACATGGTTGCCTAATTTATCACTGAGGTCGCGCATTTCGCTCACCTCAGTTACTTTAGCGAGCGGTTCCATATTGGCTTGAATAATAGCGCGAAAATAATCGAGCTCTTGAGAAACCATAATTAGCTAAGCTCCTCCAGTTTGGCTAAATCACGTACTGCGCCTTTATCTGCACTGGTTGCAAGTAATGCATACGCTTTTAATGCCGATGATACATAGCGGTCACGATCAAGCGGCTTATACGCTTGTTTGCCACGTGCTAATTGCTTTTGTTTTCGCGCTTCCAGCTCTTCATCACTTAATGCAAGGGTAATCTCACGTGAAGCAATATCAATGATAATTTTGTCGCCATTTTCAACATATGCAATAGCGCCGCCACTTGCCGCCTCTGGCGATACGTGCCCGATTGATAAACCAGAGGTGCCGCCCGAGAAACGGCCATCGGTGATCAAGGCACATTTTTCAGCAAGGCCTTTTGATTTTAAGTAGCTAGTTGGGTAAAGCATTTCTTGCATGCCAGGGCCCCCTTTAGGACCTTCGTAACGAATAACCACGACATCACCGGCTTTAACTTCATCGTTTAAAATGCCTTCTACTGATTCATCTTGTGACTCATAAACCACAGCGGTGCCTTCAAAATGAAGCATTTCGTCAACAACACCTGCACTTTTAACAATACAACCATCAACTGCTAAATTTCCTGAAAGTACAGCTAAGCCGCCATCTTGCCTAAAGGCGTGTTCAACACTGCGAATACAGCCATTCTCACGATCATTATCACCTTCATCCCAACGACACTCTTGGCTCATCGCTTTGGTCGTGCGAATACCAGCAGGACCTGCACGATAAAACTTTTGTGCAGCTTCGTTGTTTGGATCCGTAGCATCCCATTTTTTAACAAGCTCACCCATTGTCATACCTGCAACATGGTTTACTGATAAATCAACTAAACCAGCTTTGCCAAGCTCACGTACTATTGCCATCATGCCACCAGCGCGGTGCACATCTTCAATATGGTATTGCGCTGTAGCAGGCGCCACTTTACATAAAAACGGCGTTTTGCGAGATAGCTCGTCAATGTGCGACATATCAAAATCTACACCGGCTTCTTGTGCCGCTGCTAATAAGTGCAATACGGTATTAGATGAACCACCCATGGCAATATCAACCACCATAGAGTTCATAAAGGCTGTTTTGTTTGCAATTGCGCGTGGTAGTACGTCGTGATTGTCTTTTTGATAGTACTCGCGGCATAAATCAACAATACGGGCGCCCGCTTCTACATAAAGCTGCTTACGATCTTTGTGGGTTGCAAGCGTTGTACCGTTACCCGGTAGCGCAAGACCAATAGCTTCTAATAAACAGTTCATTGAGTTGGCAGTAAACATACCTGAACATGAGCCGCAGGTAGGACACGCAGAGCGCTCTACTTGCTCTGAATCGGCATCACTGACTGTTTCATCAGCGCCTTTAACCATGGCATCAACTAAGTCGAGTTTAATATCGATGTTAGCAAGCTTTGTTTTACCTGCTTCCATTGGGCCGCCCGATACAAAAATAACCGGTATATTTAAGCGTAGCGCTGCAAGCATCATCCCTGGGGTGATTTTGTCACAGTTAGAAATACAGATCATTGCATCGGCGCAGTGGCCGTTAACCATGTACTCAACCGAGTCGGCAATTAAATCGCGTGAAGGCAGAGAGTAAAGCATGCCACCATGGCCCATTGCGATACCATCATCAATGGCGATGGTGTTAAATTCTTTTGGTACACCGCCCGCTTGGGTGATGGTTTCAGCCATTAGCTCACTAAGCTGATTAAGGTGTACGTGCCCGGGCACAAATTGCGTAAACGAGTTAACTACAGCAATAATAGGTTTACCAAAGTCGGTGTCGGTCATGCCTGTTGCGCGCCATAATGCACGTGCGCCTGCGCGTTTACGTCCTTCAGTTGTTGTTGCACTTCTTAATTTAGCCATAGTTACCTCTGTTTTGCCGCTGTGTAAGCGGGCATTCCTCATTCTAAAAATTGTTGAGTTACTGAAGGTTATACTCAGTAACGCGTAAATGTGTTTCGTTGGCAGTTACACTGCTTGTTGCTGTAAATTTTCTAAGCTGATTTCTTTCACGTCTACCAACTTGTTTAGCTGGTTGGTTAATAGATGAATCGGCTTATCGCTATCGACCGTCATTGCTATCGTATAATGAGCTTCATCTGTATTAAGCTGAAAATGCGTAAGGTCAAAACCACGGTGACGCACAACACGTAAAAAGCGCTCCACCGCAATACTTTGATTTTTAAGTGCAATCGTTAAGCTGTGTTTCATTGTGCTTTCTCCGTAATCATTTCGTCATTTGCAGCCCCAGGTGGTACAAGCGGCCATACGTTTTCTTTATCGTCTATACAGGCATGTAAAATATACGGGCCCTTGCTATTAACTAATGCTGTTATTGCATCGTCAACTTCGTTGGCTTTGGTGATCGTTTGCCCAGGAATACCAAATACTGCGGCTAATTGAACAAAATCAGGGTTATCTGACAGGTTTGTTTCCGAGTAACGACCTTCAAAAAACAGCTCCTGCCATTGACGAACCATACCTAAGCGTTGGTTATCTAATATGAGTATTTTTACCGGTAAATTATTACGGCGAATAGTGGCAAGCTCTTGAATATTCATCATGATTGAGCCATCCCCCGACACCGTTATTACAAAATCATCTGGGCGTGCTACTTGCGCGCCAATAGCCGCTGGTAAGCCAAAGCCCATAGTACCTGCGCCACCACTACTTAAATGATTGCTTGGGTGGTTAAATTTCATGTGTTGCGCTACCCACATTTGGTGCTGGCCCACGTCGCAGCACACTACGCCAGTTTTTGGCATATGCTGACTTAATTGGTTCAATAAATACGGGGCAAATACTTTTTCGCCTGGGTAGTCGTAACGCCATGCATGCTTTTCGCTCATGAGTTTATTTGTATCGCACCATGCTTTAGGTGTTACAACACACTCAAGTGCGGGTAATGAGGTTTTTAAATCAGCAATTAAAGACGCTTTAGCGGGTTTGCGTTTACCTACTTCGGCCGCATCAATGTCTAAGTGGATTACTTTTGCTTTGGCAGCAAATTTAGCTAAGTTACCGGTTACGCGGTCATCAAAGCGCGCGCCTATACATACAAGCACATCACACTCTTGTACTGCTATATTAGCTGCTTGTGTGCCGTGCATGCCCAGCATTCCTAAGTAATGTTCGTAATCAGGTAATACACTGCCTAACGCTTTTAATGTTGATACCGCTGGCATTTGTGTTTTATTTAAAAACTGCATTAACTCATTTTGCGCATCAGCGGCTTGCACGCCACCACCTACATACGCGACAGGCTGCTTTGCCTCACTTAATAGCTGATTTGCAATGGCCACTTGGTTTAGATCTAGCTGGGGTAAATATTCATCAGCGGCTAACCACGGTTTAAAAGGCACTTGCGCCATTTGAATATCTTTTGGAATATCTACAAGCACTGGGCCTGGTCGACCACTTTGCGCTAAGTGCATCGCTTCTTGCAGTACTTCGGCTAAGTCTTCTGGGCGCTCTACCATATAGCTGTGTTTTGTACACGATAGTGACATACCTAGTACATCGACTTCTTGAAATGCATCTGAGCCAATAGCGGCAGTGGGAACTTGGCCGGTAATTGCTAACAATGGTACTGAGTCCATCATCGCATCGGCAAGTGCGGTTATTAAGTTAGTAGCACCTGGGCCTGAGGTAGCAAAACAAACACCTAATTTGCCTGTGCTGCGGGCATAACCCACTGCGGCAAAGCCAGCACCTTGCTCGTGACGAGTAAGGTAATGCTTTACAGGCGCGCCATACAGCGCATCATAAATGGGCATAATAGCTCCGCCAGGGTAGCCAAATACCTCATTTACGCCGTGCTTGGCTAATAAATCGATTGTTAGTTCTGCGCCTGTCATTAATTAATCCTCATTCCTCAGTGACAACCCAATTACCTGCTTACTTAAAACTTATAGCTAAAATCTTTAAAACTTTGTGCTTAAAACTAAAAAGCCCTCCGAACGGTTAGGTGCGGAGGGCTTTTTAATGCTTAAGTTTATAGCACTACGAAGCCCTCGCGGGAATAATCACCACGATAATAATCAGGACTAGGTTAAGTGCATTTGTAAGCATGTAATTAATACCAAAATGTGTTCATTTGTTACGAAGTAATACTCTTCGCTCTGTATTTGTATTTGTACCGCGCTGAGGCGAGTAAGTCAACACCAAACTTAATTCAACAAAAGTTCGAAAATTGACTTTAAAAGGGTTTTTAATTCATAACAAAAGGATTAACTGAAAAATTTATACCTTAATTTGCATCAAGTAAATTCACTAACCACATAATAGCCATATAGGGCTTGATTAATTTTTGATACATTGCAGTACAAATAGCAGCACAGCACGGTAAATAACTTAAAACTTCACTAATCAGGCAGGGTTAATTCACTAGCGCTATTACATTCTGCTCAATCACATTCAGTCCACTTAAATATGGCTCTTAGTGCAACTAAACTCAAAAGCGCATTTAAAAGTGTTTAATATAACCAAATAGGTTTATTAAAGCGCTTTAATTTAAGCTAGTATTTATGCAATTCAATTAAATTTAAGGACAAACCATGCAAGCCCTCACTCGAATTAGTCAGTTTTTTATACTGGCACTTTTTATAGCAACTAGTTTTAATAGTGTCGCAGCGCCGGCACTGTTCAAAGTAGAAAAAAACGGTACTAGCTCTTACTTGTTTGGCACGGTTCATGTGGGTGACGCAAGCATGAAAGGTTTACCAGAAAAAATAACGAAAGCTATAGATCAAAGCGAGCAAGTTATTGTTGAAGTAGATATTAGTAAACTCACACCACTGCAAATGCAGCAGCGTTCAATGCCCTTTATGATGCTTAAAGATGGCAAAACATTACAAACAGAACTATCAAAACAAAACTACAATAAGCTTAAAGAGTACTTTGCTAAAAAATCGATTGATATAGCTATGTTTAATGGCCTAAAGCCTTGGGCTGTAATGGTAACCATGATGCAAATTGAATTTCAAAATGCAGGGTTTTCCGACCAAACAGGCATAGACAAGCAAGTACTTGCTTACGCTAAAAAGCAAAATATCACGATTGGAGAGTTAGAAACGCTAGAGCAGCAACTGCAAATGTTTGATGGTATGGCGCTATTAAGCAACGAAATGATTGAAGAAACCTTTGAGCAGCTTGCCGATATTAACACCTACTTTATCAAGCTCGTAAACGCGTGGAAAAATGGTGATATGGAAACCCTTACCGAGTACTACAACATGAGTTTTGACGATAGTAATTATGGTGAAATAAGCGAGCAAGTAATGCTAGTAAACCGTAATGATAAATGGGTGGAGCAATTAGTGCCTCGCTTGGCTAACGAAAAACTCTTTATTGCGGTAGGTGCACTTCACTTGCCAGAGCAACACGGTTTAATAAAACAGTTAACTGATGCAGGCTTTACTATTACTCGCCTATAAAGTGATGCTAAAGGTTGGGCATAATAAGCCCAGCCTTTAATTAAAATCTTCCATTTTTAAGTAATTCTCTATTCCTTTAATTTTGTCTGCCGCATGGTGATTCACGTAAATCACAGTACTTGTTTTGGCGGCACACACTTTCTCGATTAATACTAACACCCGCTGCCTATTTGCTTCATCAAGCCCTAGGCAAGGCTCATCTAAAATAAGTAACGTGGGGTGTTTTATCATGGCGCGCACAATTAATAGCATGCGCTGATCGCCATACGAAAGTTGCGTAAATGGGCTATTTTGTTTATCGCTTAATCCAATCAGCGCTAACCATTGCTTAGCTGTATTTACCTGTGACTCTGTTGGCTTTTGATATAAGCCAATGCTGTCAAAAAATCCAGAAATAACCGTATTAAGCGCTGAAATACTTACTCGATAATCCATATGCAGCGCATTTGATATAAAGCCAATATGCTGTTTTATATCCCAAATACTTTCACCCGTACCACGTTTAAATCCAAATACTTCAATATCGTTGCTATAGCATTGAGGGTTATCGCCGGTTATTAAATTTAATAAGCAGGTTTTACCTGAGCCATTTTTACCACTTAATTGCCAGTGTTGATGTTTATTAATTTGCCAAGTGAGTTTTTTAAATATATTAACCCCAGCGTAGCTAACCTTAGCATTAGTAAGCTTAACCAATGTATCGGCGGTATACTCTGCTCGAGCTTGGGAGTCATCTGGTTGAGGTATTTCTAAAGTGGTATGAGTTAAATGCAGTAGCTTGAGCAAATCAGCACGCTGCTCTGCAGTTGGCTTATTGAGTACTTGCTGCAACTGCCCCTGATTTACATATGCGTAGTGAGTAATAAAGGGCGGAATTTCATCAAGCCTATTTAACACAAATACAAAGTTAATTGTTGAGCTAAGTGTTTCTAATAAAGTGTTTAGCACCTCACACGAATGTTTATCTAAGCCGTCATATGGCTCATCTAGCACCACTAAATCAGCATCACTACTCAACGCATTTATAAGAAGGAGTTTACGGGTTTCGCCGGTAGAGAGATCTCTAAAATTCCTCTTTAAAAGGGCGCTGTAATTAAAAGCATCTATTAGCTTTATGCGTAGCTCACGGTTGTAACTAGCATTTTGAGGAAAAATAAAATCTTTTACTAAGCTGTGGTGTTCATGTTCAATTTCATGCTTGATTAACTGTTTTTGCACATCAGATGACACAAGCTGCGTGTTATTAAATGTACTTTTAAAAGTACCACTTTGCTGCTTAGCCCCTCCCGTTAATGCGGCGCTCAATGCCGATTTACCTGCGCCATTAGCCCCTAATAATAGCCAGTGCTCGCCGGCATTCACTTGCCAACTTAAGTCATTAATTGTGTAGCGGCTTTTACCTTGCCCCTGTAAATAACCATTAAATTGTTCAAATACAATACTTTGCACAATACTGCCTTCACCATAAGCTAAATAAACAACTTAACGTATAGTAAATTACTTTAGCAAGCGTATTTAATTGCGTATTAATTTATTTCATTAGCTATGCAAACATTTACCAATGCATCAGCCACTGCCTGCTTACTTATGGGTTTATGAATATGCTCACTCGCGCCATATTCATAAATTAAGTCCATGTCTTCGGCTGAGGTATTTGCAGTAACCACTATGATGGGCATGGTTTTATTTAGCTCTTTGCGTATTTTTTTAGTTGCTTCAAAGCCATCCATTATCGGCATGTTTAAGTCCATAAAAACCACATCATAGTCAGTTTTAGATACCTTTTCACAGGCTTCTAGGCCATTTACAACGCATTCATAGTCCACGCCTAACGTTTTCAAAATACGTGTGAGTAACAAGGTATTTAATTCGTTGTCCTCAACTACAAGGCAAAAAAGCTTTTTTTCGACCCCTTTTTCTGTTTGTTTATTGGTAATTTCAATTGGTAAATTGAGCGTAACGTGTGCACCGTGCATTGCATTGTTTTTAAATGCGAGCGTGCCATGAAGGGCTTTAACAACATACTGCGCCCGTGTTAATCCCGTTCTTAATCCTTGAAAGTGGTTAGTTTGCTTAAATGAATCAAACTCCAGTTCGGTTATTTCATTAGCAAAACCACACCCACTATCGCTGACTGTAAAATGTAGCTGCGAGCTTTGCATGTGTGCTGTAACTTCAACTTTCCCCTTCTGCGTAAACTTAATAGCGTTGCTAATTAGCTCAGTTAATACATGCTGTAAGCGCTGATGATCTAACTTGCAAAAACAATTAAGGGAATCATCAAAATGAGTAATTAACTTAAGCCCTTTTTGCTGCGCTGCGTATTCATACGCTAACACCACTTTGTTTATTGACTCTAGAAGGTTTTCGTTTTTAAGAATTGGCGCCCACTTACCCGTGCTGAGTGCTTGTAAATCTTGTAGCTCATCTAACATAGATAAAAGTCTGAGAGCGCAATAGCTAGCTTGCGTTTTAATATTTTGTTGGTCGGCATTGATGGTGAGCTCATCTATCGATGTAATTAAGCCTTGCAACGGGGTTCTAAACTCGTGACTTGCTCTAGCAATAAAGTGCTCTTTGTTTTGGCTCATTTGCGCTACAAAGTCTTTTTGTTTTTGAAGAGCGACCAAAGTGCGCTCTACCTCTTTTTCCATAGGCATAAACACAAACCTTAGCTCAATAAGCAGTAACACCATGGCCAGTAGCCAACATAACAGCTCTAAATTAGACACGCGGTTAACTTTTTTTAATGCATGCTGTTCAAATAAAGTCACTGCGCGGTCAAGTTTGACAAGTAGGTTTTCTACATGTGCTACGCTGAGCACCTGTGTGTCTATTTCTCCTTTTTGGTATAGCAACCAACTAGCCTGGGTAATAAACTCATTCACTTCGTTATCGAGATTAGCTGGTTCAGAGAAATATAACTTTACTAATTCTGGCGTTAGGTAGCGATAACTGTCGCCTTGCTTTGTAAGCAATACCGCATGAGCTGTTTTGAATTGGGAGAGAGATTGCTCGAGTGAAAAGGTGTGGGTAGCCACATCGATTCGAGACGAAAGTAGTGCATTACTATGCCAAGCAATTTTTTGCGAGAGCATACGCTGCTTACCTGCCATATTAATTATTTTAGCGTCGTACTTTTGTACAGAAAAACCATACTGCAGCAATAAGGCTGAGCCACTTATTAATAATGCTATAGCGATTAACGCCCATCGGTAGCGCTGTCTCAGATTGGCAATTATTTTAAACATACAAGGCCGCTTTTTATTTTAAGTGTAGCCTATATATACAAAACTCAACTTCAGCTTTAGTAATTATATAAATAAAAAGCCCAGTAAATTACTGGGCTAAATGTATTACATTAGGCGCAAATCTCTCATTAGAGAGCGCTACGATTATCGGTTTTCTAAGCGGTTATAATCGAACATACCAAACTCTACACCGCGATAATCTTTAGCTACCTTATGCAGTATGTCGCTGTATTTCCAAAATTCGGGGTGTGAACGGCGAATACCAAATTTTACTTTTAAAGCGGCATAATCAGCTTCAATTTGCATCATAGGTAATAGCTGTGCAAATTCACCCACTTCATTTTGATCATTTAAATACCAAATAGCCGCAGGGTAATCGCCAATAAAGCCTGGCACTAGGGTGGCGGTATCTTCATCATAAGCGCGCTGACCATCTTCATTTAATAAGCTGGAAATATTGTAATGCGCGTTGTGGTGAATAAGCGTGTAAGCTTTATGTGAAGCATCGTCTTGCTTAACCAAAATATACGATAACTGCGGTAATAAATTTATCGCTTTAGCGGGCATATTGTTTAGTGCATTTAATGGCGTGGGTACTTTTGTGTAATCGTAGTGCTCACTCAGTACTGGCGCTAAAGTTTGCTTAACTAAACCATACAGCTCATGCTGTGGATCATCCGTTTTATATTCAATACCGCTAGGTTGGCTAAACTCTCGGTTGTTTTTAAAAAACTTAGATAAGCTTGGTGGCGACTTTCTATACCAACTCTTTTTAATTTGATGGCGCTTAGCTTCAGGTAATAACGCTAAAAAGTTTTGCTCGCCTTCTAAACGTAAAAAGTCCATGTACAAACGGGTCACTAATTGGTGGCCGATATTTCCATAGACATCAAAGCCAGCAACAAGTAGGTAATGAATACGCTCAAACAACGCATAGTCTAAAACCCACATAGTTTTAGGCTCTTGCCCAATAAACCCTTTTACTACAGTAGCACTATCAAAATGGCGAAATATGGTAAGCGCAGCATTTTTGTTATGGCCTTCACCTTTCCATAATAGGTCGGTGGTTAAATGCTCTCCATTTTTAAACATTTCGTTAGCAAGCTTAACTTTAGCCTGTAAGTACTTTTTCTCGCGCACCGAATATTTAACCCAGTTGGAGATAGGCAATGCATTGCTTTCCTCTGCTGCAGGCAGCTCAAGTGCCTCTTCATGTTGTAATAACATATCTTCAACAGCGGGCGTCGCGACTTTTTTCGGGTCTGCAAAAGCCACCCAAAAGTGATCGTTAATCACATTAAGTGCTATTTGCCCCCGACACACAGGCCCCTTAATAAAGCCCATTATGATTAGCTCAGCTTCATCAAGCATAAACTGATACTTAGCATCAATAGGGATCACTTCAAACGTTTTAAAAGGGTTAGATGCTGATTTAGGCTCGTAACTAGGCATTTTAGTTACCGTATACTCAGGGGCAATAAATTGCTCATAAATACGTGCAAGCTTGGCGTCATCAAGCCTTAATGGCAAATGTGTTTTTGATAAAACGGTTGAGCGATCTTGTAATAAGCGATAGTAAACACGACTCACTTTTGGATCATCATATGGTCGGCGCGTATTAATTAGCTTAATTTCTTCGCCTGGCGGCGTACTTGAGCGAACGAGTTTAAAAAAGTTCTGAGGGTTATCAGAATCAAAGTAAATATGGGCTAAAAACCAGTGCTCGTAAATATAACGTGCAGCTAATTGGTATTTTAAGCTGTCTTGATTTAAAAAAGCTTCCCAGTTTTTAACGTTTGTTAGCTCGGTTTCGGTGGGCGGTTTAATATGCGCCATTTTTCCACCCTCTTTGAGCCACTTTTGTAAATGATAAAACTCTTTACTAGACACCCCTGGTAAACCGTAAGGCATGCCGCCGTGAGGCTGCTCAGCTGCTAAACGATCAAATTCGCCAATAGTCGCGCAGGTTTGTGAACGGCTAAGTGAAAAGTCAAATTCATCATCGAGAATTTCATTTTCAGGTAAAGGGGCGCTTTGTTTTAAAACCAGTGAATTAAATAAAACACCGCCGGCTAAATTAGCTTCTGGGCTTTGGTTACGCTCATTTAATACGGGTGTAAAGCCTTTATCGCGCCATTGCTGAGTTGTGGTTGCATCAAATAATAACCGGCTTGGCGTACTTGCTAACAACCGTGTACCATCATAAACCAGCTCTTTGCTCAGCCCCCTATCTATCCCTTCAGGCGAAGAAAGTTTTAACTGGCAAGGCGCATCATAACAGCCATGACACACCACACAACGTGTATCAAGTACTGGCTTTACGTTTTGCAAAAACTCAGCACCAGCACCGGTATCGTGTGGCACAATTCGCTGCTGTGTTTGTTCATTACCAAATAAATCATTGTAATGGGCATTACCTAAATAAGCACACCCACTGAGAATAATAAGGACGAGTGTGCTGATCAGAATTTTTTTCATTCTTCGTCCTCATCACCGAGGTCGAAGGTTGGCATCATGTCCATTTGCGGAGAGACAAAGGTCTGGTTGTCCTGGGTATTTAACACCACACTTAGCAGTGGGCCGTGGGTCAGCGTTATTTGTGCATCGTGCTCGTGATTTAATACTCCATTAAATTCACTACTATGCAGCTCAAGTGCATACTCTTTTAAACTAATAGCAATACTGCTATCGGGTGCTGGGTTTTGGCATATCTGCGTCAGTAGCTCATCATTAAGAGCGAAGGAAATGTCTAAATCAGGCTTTTCTACATCTCGCTCACTAAGCGACTCATTTAAAATAAATAACGGTAAGGTTAATTTACTGTCTTGTTCAAATTCCATTATGCTCTCTTGCTAACTGACGGTGTAATTACCCGTCATTATAGCAAAAAAGAACATAATTACTGCGCCTAAATCACCACACTAAAGTTTAAAATTTAGCCGCAAACGTTGCTGATAGTTAAGTTTTAATATCATCCATTACCGATTCAATGATAGAAAAAACAGCGCCTTGAGGGTCGCAAATAACACTAAAACGCCCTACATCAGGAATATCTGTAGCAGGTACGCACACCTGCCCTCCAAGGCTCGCCACTTTTTTTACATAGCTATCGCAGTTATCTACAGCAAAGTAAATCATCCAGTGAGGAGGGACGTCTTGAGGCCATTCATCAGTCATTTGTAGCATGCCTGCTACAGGCTTGCCCGCAACTAAAAACAAGGTGTAATCCATCCCCTCCATTGGCTTTATTTCGCTTTGCCAACCCAGTAGTTCACAATAAAAATGACGACTCGTTTCACTATCGCGCGTTGCCATTTCATGCCAATAAGGCGTGTTGAGCTCGCAAGGACGCTTACACCCTATATGCTCTTTACCTTGCCATAACGCCACCGTGGCACCCGCAGGATCCTTTAGCATTAACATACGTCCCGCATCCATCACATTATGCGGGCCTGCTATAATTTTAGCGCCGAGCTCTTGCGCCTTCATTGCACATGCATCAACATCATCCACTGCAATATAGGTCAACCAGTAGCTAGGTATGGAATCAGCCACTTGCTCTTTAGGCATTTGATACATGGCTGCAATATCGTCACCTTGCTTTTGTAGCATAGTGTAATACTCATCATCGCCAATGGGTTGATCGTCACTTCCCCACTCAAACAACGCAGTATAAAAAGCCTTCCCTTCTTGCCAGTTGTGAGTACACAGTTCAGCCCAGCAAAATACACCTTGTGGATAGTTATTTTTATTATTCATTGTCCATTTCCTGTTGTAAATTTAAGCCATTTTTAGCTTAGGCTAATACTCTGTAAGTGTCGATAGTTATTCACTGAATAAGCCCCCTTACACACCAGTGACCACTTCCACTTGGGATTTGTAAAGCCGACCCAAACAACATTATTTACATTAACGCCAAGCAGCTAAAAGCTGATAGCTAAAAACTAATCACTTTTATTCAGGCATTAAAAAACCCGAGACTAAGCTCGGGTTTTTTTAGTATTAATCAGCTAGGCTAATTATTACTCTACGATAGTTGCTACAAAG
>NZ_LKDU01000008.1:0-135657 GCF_001401855.1 Pseudoalteromonas sp. P1-7a
GCAGTTAGTGTAGTTTTACCGTGGTCAACGTGGCCGATTGTACCAACGTTTACGTGCGGTTTTACGCGTTCAAACTTTTCTTTTGCCATCTTAAAAAATTCCTAATTAAGAAATTAAAGCCTGACTCACTATTGAGCCAGACGAGCTAAAATCATATAACAGCGCGAGCTGAAATTATTGTATCTGCAACCTGTTTAGAGGCTTCAGCATACTTCAAAAACTCCATAGAGTAAGAAGCACGGCCCTGTGTTGCAGATCGTAAAGCAGTTGCATAACCAAACATTTCAGAAAGAGGAACTTGGGCATTAACTTGCTTAAGTCCACCTATTGCATCTTCCATGCCTTCGATTATGCCGCGACGACGGTTAAGGTCGCCAACTACATCACCCATGTTTGAGTCAGGAGTGATTACTTCAACCTTCATCATTGGCTCTAAAAGTACAGGGTCAGCTTTAAGCGCCCCCGCTTTCATTGCCATTGAACCTGCAATCTTAAATGCCATTTCATTCGAGTCTACATCATGGAATGAACCATCATATAGAGTCGCTTTAACGCCAAGTAATGGGTAGCCAGCCAGTACACCCTGAGACATTTGCTCTTGGATACCTTTGTCTACCGCAGGGATAAATTCTTTAGGAACCGAACCACCTACTGTTTCGTTAACGAACTCATACGTCGGCGCTTCATCTTCCGAAATATCCATCGGTTCAAGTTTAACCCAGACGTGACCATACTGACCACGACCACCTGATTGACGTACAAACTTCCCTTCAACTTCAACAGTTGAACGGATAGCTTCTCGGTATGCAACCTGCGGCTTACCAACGTTACATTCAACACTGAATTCACGTTTCATACGGTCGACAATGATATCAAGGTGAAGTTCACCCATGCCAGAGATTATAGTCTGGCCTGATTCTTCGTCAGTTTGTACACGAAAAGACGGATCTTCTGCGGCTAGTTTACCTAGTGCTATACCCATCTTATCTTGGTCAGCGATTGTGCGAGGCTCAACCGCAACAGAGATAACTGGCTCTGGGAACTCCATACGCTCTAGCGTAATAATAGAGTTCGGATCACACAGTGTCTCACCTGTTGTTACGTCTTTGAGACCAATAGCTGCCGCAATATCGCCTGCGTGAACTTCTTTGATCTCTTCACGTGAGTTTGAATGCATCTGTACGATACGACCAAATCGCTCACGCTTACCTTTAACTGGGTTATAAACCGCGTCACCCTGTTTAACAGTACCAGAGTAAACACGGAAAAAGGTTAAAGTGCCAACAAACGGGTCTGTTGCAATTTTAAATGCAAGTGCAGCAAACGGCGCTTTATCATCAGCTGGACGTTCTTCCTCAGTTCCATTTTCTAGGATACCTTGGATTTGTTTCACTTGTGTTGGTGCAGGCATGTATTCAACAACGCCATCAAGCACAGCTTGAACGCCTTTGTTTTTAAATGCACTACCACACGTAATGGGAACAATTTCGTTCGCTAATGTGCGTTGACGTAAGGCAGATTTAATTTCTGCTTCACTTAACTCTTCACCTTCTAAGTACTTATCCATTAGTTCTTCAGAGGCTTCAGCTGCACTTTCAACTAAATGAGAGTGCCACTCTTGAGCGAGCTCTTGAAGTTCTGCCGGTATTGCCTCATAAGAGAAAGTCATACCCTGGTCCGCTTCGTTCCAGTTAATGGCTTTCATTTTTATAAGGTCAATAACACCTTTAAAGTCGTCTTCAGCGCCAATAGGCAACTGGATTGGAACAGGCGTTGCTCCAAGACGAGATTTCACCTGGTCAACAACCGTTAAGAAGTCAGCGCCAGTGCGATCCATTTTATTTACGAAGATCATTCTCGGAACTTCGTATTTGTTCGCTTGGCGCCAAACTGTCTCAGTTTGCGGCTGTACACCTGATGAAGCACAAAGAACAACTACCGCACCATCAAGTACACGTAAAGAACGCTCTACTTCGATAGTGAAATCTACGTGTCCTGGCGTATCAATAATATTGATTCGATGGTCGTCAAATTGCGCGTCCATCCCTTTCCAGAAACACGTTGTTGCAGCAGAAGTGATTGTGATACCACGCTCTTGTTCCTGCTCCATCCAATCCATAGTTGCGGCGCCATCATGTACTTCACCGATCTTATGAGAAAGACCCGTGTAGAACAGAACACGTTCTGTTGTGGTGGTTTTGCCTGCATCTACGTGAGCTACTATGCCGATATTACGGTAGCGCTCAAGTGGAGTTGTACGTGCCATATGATCCTCTTAAAGGTTAAGGACAGATTACCAACGGTAATGTGCGAATGCTTTATTCGCTTCAGCCATACGGTGAACGTCTTCACGTTTCTTAACCGCAGTACCTTTGTTGTCAGCAGCGTCAACGATTTCTTGAGCTAAACGTAAGCCCATAGATTTTTCGCCACGCTTACGTGCAGCGTCTACTAACCAACGCATACCTAATGCGTTGCGACGTACTGGACGTACTTCAACTGGAACTTGATAAGTTGAACCACCAACACGGCGAGATTTAACCTCAACCTGTGGACGGATGTTATCAAGTGCAGATTCAAAGATTTCTAGGTGCGACTTGCCTGATTTCTCAGCAGCCACGTCTAGCGCACCATAAACAATTTTTTCAGCAGTAGATTTCTTGCCGTCTAACATTACGATGTTAACGAATTTAGCAAGAAGTTCCGATCCGAACTTAGGATCTGGAAGAATTTTACGTTGACCTATTACGCGTCTTCTAGGCATTTTGTATCTCCGGTTTATTCAGGTTTGTCCTTTTGGAACAATCACCCAAAACAATAATTAATAATATTTAGTGCTTGGCCTTACTAACGGAAAACAATTAGCCTTTAGGGCGTTTTGCACCGTATTTAGAACGAGCTTGACGACGGTCGCTAACGCCTGCACAGTCAAGTGCACCACGTACAGTGTGAAAACGCACACCTGGTAAATCTTTAACACGACCACCACGGATTAGGATTACACTGTGCTCTTGAAGGTTATGACCTTCACCACCGATGTATGATGTTACTTCGAAACCGTTAGTTAAACGTACACGAGCTACTTTACGTAACGCTGAGTTTGGTTTCTTAGGTGTAGTTGTATATACGCGAGTACATACACCACGCTTTTGCGGACACGCTTTAAGCGCAGCTGAGTTACTTTTAGTAACCTTGCTACGACGTGGCTTACGCACTAGCTGGTTAATAGTTGCCATTTAAATAGCTCCTGAAATTAAAATTACTACTGAAAAAAATAAAAAAATCCGCCCTTTTTACAAGCTTGTAACATACATGCAAGTAAATGGGTGGCGGAATTTTAATGAGCAAAGTTTAACCTGTCAACCTAAACTCATCGTAAGACAGTAGATAACTGCCTTACGATTTATTAATCTGTTGATTAATAAGAGTTTATTGATTTCCAGATAAGTCTGCGTTCAGAGCATCTGTTAGTGCTTGAGTTGCCTCTTCTGCACTTACTGTTTGCTCTTCAACAACTTCACCCTGCTTGCGGCGAGCCATACGGTCTTGGTGATACGCAAAGCCAGTACCGGCTGGGATCAGACGACCCACAATTACGTTTTCTTTCAGACCACGAAGCTCATCGCTCTTACCATTCACGGCGGCATCTGTAAGAACACGTGTTGTTTCTTGGAAAGACGCTGCTGAGATGAAAGATTCTGTTGCAAGTGATGCTTTCGTAATACCCATTAGCTGTATTTCAAACTTCGCTGGGATCTTACCTTGTTTTTCAAGGTCACGATTAGCGATATTAACGCGAGCTACTTCAATTTGCTCACCCGCTAAGAACTCAGTATCACCGCCGTCAAGGATGGTACATTTACGTAGCATCTGACGAATAATTGTTTCAATGTGCTTATCATTGATCTTAACGCCCTGCAAACGGTAAACCTCTTGCACTTCGTTAACAATGTAGTTAGCAACATGAGTCACACCACGTAGGCGTAAGATGTCATGTGGTGATTCAGGACCATCGGCGATAACTTCACCTTTAGACACTTGCTCACCTTCAAACACGTTAAGTTGACGCCACTTAGGAATCATTTCTTCGTAATGATCGCCTTCAGCAGGTGTAATAACTAAACGTTTCTTACCTTTAGTCTCTTTACCGAAGCTAATTGTACCTGTGATTTCAGCTAAGATAGCTGGATCTTTTGGCTTACGTGCTTCAAATAAGTCGGCTACGCGTGGTAGACCACCCGTGATATCACGAGTTTTCGAACCTTCTTGCGGAATACGTGCAAGTACGTCACCTGGGTTTGCTGTAACGCCATCTGTCACTTCAATCGTAGTGAATGAAGGTAGACGTGTTTCCTGCAAGCCGCGCTCTTCACTTTCGATGATAAGCTTAGGCTCTTTCGCATTTACTTTAGCAAGGTCTTTAACAACTACACGGGTTAAGCCGGTTAGTTCATCAGTTTGTGCTTCCGTATTTGAGTCATCAACATCGCTGAACGAGATTTTTGACTTATGCTCAAGAACGATTGGGTGACTATGCGGGTCCCAAGTAGCAACGATGTCGTTACCTTGAACTTCTGCATTGTCTTGTACTGTTAGTACCGCACCGTAAGGTACTTTATAACGCTCTTTTTCACGACCGAAGCTATCAATGATAGTGATTTCAGTTGAACGTGAAGTAATTACAATCTTACCGTCGGTATTAAGTACATACTTAGCGTTATGTAGTTTTAACGTACCGTCAGTTTTAACTTGTACATTGTTTTCAGCTGATGCTCTTGATGCCGCACCACCGATGTGGAATGTACGCATCGTAAGCTGTGTACCCGGCTCACCGATTGATTGTGCCGCGATAACACCTACTGATTCACCTGCGTTGATGATATGACCACGTGCAAGGTCACGACCATAACACTTAGCACATACACCAAAGTCGTTATCACATGTGATAACAGAACGTACGCGAACTTCATCTACTGAGTGCTCTTCTAAAAGGTCACACAGTTTTTCATCAAGCATTACATTACGCTCTACTAATACAGTGTCTGTATTAGGAATAAGCACAGGCTCAGCAACAACACGACCTAGTACACGTTCACGAAGCGCTTCTACAACGTCACCACCTTCAATAAGCGGTTTCATTGTTAAGCCATCTTCTGTGCCACAGTCATCTTCGTTGATTACCAAATCTTGTGCAACGTCTACTAGACGACGCGTTAGGTAACCTGAGTTAGCTGTTTTAAGTGCTGTATCGGCAAGACCTTTACGCGCACCGTGCGTTGAGATGAAGTACTGTAGTACGTTTAGACCTTCACGGAAGTTAGCCGTGATTGGCGTCTCGATGATTGAACCATCTGGACGTGCCATTAGACCACGCATACCTGCTAGCTGACGGATCTGAGCGGCACTACCACGAGCACCTGAGTCGGCCATCATAAACACTGAGTTAAATGACGGTTGCTCTTCTTCTTCACCTTTAGCATTGATAACCGTGTCTTTTGACAAGTTGGCCATCATTTCACGTGATAAGTTTTCATTTACACGTGACCAGATATCGATAACTTTGTTGTACTTTTCACCAGCCGTTACAAGACCTGATTGGAATTGTTGGTTGATTTCAGTTACTTCAGCTTCAGCTGATTCAATGATTGATGCTTTAACTGGTGGGATAACTAAGTCATCGATACCAATTGAAACACCTGACTTCATTGCGTAGTGGAAACCGGTGTACATAACTTGGTCAGCAAACACAACAGTGTCTTTAAGACCTAGACGACGGTAACACTCGTTTAATAAGCCAGAAATCTGCTTTTTACCTAATGCTTGGTTGATTGACTCAAACGGCATACCTTTAGGTAAAATTAGAGACAGAATTGCACGACCAACAGTAGTGTCGATAAGCGTTACAGTGTCTTCAACAACACCTGCTTCGTTAGTGATTGACTGACTAATACGCACTTTAACGCGTGCGTGAAGTTCTGCGTTACCACTACGGTATGCTTTTTCTGCTTCTTTAGGATCTTTAAATACAATGCCTTCGCCTTTCGCATTAATGCGATCGCGCGTCATGTAGTAAAGACCTAATACAACATCCTGTGAAGGAACGATGATTGGCTCACCATTCGCTGGAGATAGAATGTTGTTAGTAGACATCATTAGTGCACGAGCTTCTAACTGAGCTTCAAGCGTTAACGGTACGTGTACCGCCATTTGGTCACCATCGAAGTCGGCGTTGTAAGCCGCACAAACTAATGGGTGTAAATGGATTGCTTTACCTTCAATTAGTACAGGTTCGAACGCTTGGATACCTAAACGGTGAAGTGTAGGTGCACGGTTAAGTAGTACTGGATGTTCACGAATTACTTCGTCTAGTACATCCCATACTTCCGCTACTTCGCGCTCTACCATTTTCTTAGCAGCTTTGATTGTCGTAGCCATGCCGCGACGCTCTAATTTGCCATAGATGAATGGTTTGAATAGCTCAAGTGCCATCTTCTTAGGAAGACCACATTGGTGAAGCTTAAGTGTAGGACCAACCGTGATTACAGAACGGCCAGAGTAATCTACACGCTTACCAAGTAAGTTCTGACGGAAACGACCTTGCTTACCCTTGATCATATCAGCAAGAGATTTAAGCGGACGCTTGTTAGAACCTGTAATTGCACGACCACGACGACCGTTATCAAGTAGCGCATCTACCGCTTCTTGTAACATACGTTTTTCGTTGCGTACGATAATATCTGGTGCAGCTAAATCTAATAGACGCTTAAGACGGTTATTACGGTTAATAACACGACGGTAAAGGTCATTTAGATCAGATGTCGCAAAACGACCACCGTCTAGTGGTACTAATGGACGTAAGTCAGGTGGCAATACTGGAAGTACTGTCATGATCATCCACTCAGGGTTATTACCTGATTGGTGGAACGATTCCATTAACTTAAGACGCTTAGTGATCTTTTTACGCTTAGTTTCAGAGTTAATTGTTGGTAACTCTTCACGCATTTCTGCAATTAGTTGGCCAAGATCAAGTTCACGAAGCAAGTCTAATACTGCTTCTGCACCCATCTTCGCTTCAAACTCATCACCGTGCTCTTCAAGCGCATCTAAGTATTCTTCTTCACCTAATAGTTGACCACGCTCAAGCGTTGTCATACCAGGCTCAGTTACTACGAATGATTCGAAGTAAAGAACACGTTCAATATCACGAAGTGTCATATCAAGCATTAAGCCAATACGAGACGGTAATGATTTTAAAAACCATATATGTGCTACTGGACTCGCAAGGTCGATATGACCCATACGATCACGACGCACTTTTGTAAGTGTAACTTCAACGCCACACTTCTCACAGATCACACCACGGTGTTTAAGGCGTTTATATTTACCACATAAACACTCATAATCTTTCACTGGGCCGAAAATACGGGCACAGAATAAGCCATCGCGCTCAGGCTTGAAAGTACGGTAGTTAATAGTCTCAGGTTTCTTTACTTCACCGTATGACCATGAACGAACCATGTCTGGTGAAGCAAGACCAATGCGAATTGCATCGAATTCTTCGGTCTTATTTTGTTGCTTCAGAAACTTAAGTAAGTCTTTCACCTTAGCTCTCCTGTCGGAGTTAATCTTGAGGGCGGATAACCTCGCCCCTACATTCTATTCAGCCGTAACAGATGCTGCAGGGTTAACTGCAGCATCTAATTGGCTTAATTTTCTTCCAACTCGATGTTGATACCCAGTGAGCGGATTTCTTTCAACAATACGTTGAACGATTCTGGCATACCTGGTTCCATCTTATGGTTACCATCAACGATGTTTTTATACATCTTAGTACGACCGTTCACGTCATCCGATTTCACTGTTAGCATTTCTTGTAGCGTGTAAGCAGCACCGTAAGCTTCAAGTGCCCATACTTCCATCTCACCAAAACGCTGGCCACCGAACTGTGCTTTACCACCCAGCGGCTGCTGAGTAACAAGGCTGTAAGAACCAGTTGAACGTGCGTGCATCTTATCGTCAACCAAGTGGTTAAGTTTAAGCATGTACATGTAACCTACAGTTACTTGACGTTCAAACTGATCGCCAGTACGGCCATCATAGAGTGTAACCTGACCACTTCTTGGGTATCCACCAAGCTCTAGCATGTCTTTGATTTCGTCTTCTTTAGCGCCATCAAATGCAGGAGTAGCGATTGGTAAACCACCTTTTAAGTTATCAGCTAAACGACGAATTTCATCATCAGAGAAGCTAGCAATATCTACTTCTTGACGAGATTCACCGATTTCGTAAGCTTGCTTGATGAATTCACGTAGCTCGTGTAACTCACGTTGTTCCTTCATCATTTCCTCTAAGCGCTCACCAATACCACGTGCAGCTAGACCCATATGTGTTTCAAGGATCTGACCGATGTTCATTCGTGATGGTACACCTAGTGGATTTAGTACGATATCTACCGTACGACCTTTATCATCGTATGGCATATCTTCTACTGGTACGATAGTCGAGATAACACCTTTGTTACCGTGACGACCCGCCATTTTATCACCCGGTTGGATACGACGTTTAACAGCTAGGTATACTTTAACAATCTTAAGTACGCCTGGTGCTAAGTCATCACCTTGAGTAATTTTACGACGTTTGTTTTCAAACTTCTTATCGTATTCAGCTTTAAGCTCATCGTACTGTGCAGCTAGTTGCTCAAGTTCAGCTTGCTTGTCTTCTTGTGCAAGACTTTGAGTAAGTAGCTTTTCAGCATTTAGTGACGCTAAGTTGTCTTCATCGAAGCCTGCTGAAGCTAGTAGCTTGCGAGCACGGTCTAAAACACCGGCTTCTAGAATACGGAACTCT
The DNA here is from genome assembly GCF_001401855.1 of Pseudoalteromonas sp. P1-7a. NCBI lineage: Bacteria > Pseudomonadati > Pseudomonadota > Gammaproteobacteria > Alteromonadales > Pseudoalteromonadaceae > Pseudoalteromonas > Pseudoalteromonas sp. P1-7a. The sequence continues at coordinate 8,848 of NZ_LKDU01000008.1, forward strand.
TCGTTGAAGTCTTTCTTCGCTTCGCGAAGCTGCATGTCTTCAACTTCTAACGCACGCTTATCTTTTTCAACACCATCACGGGTGAAAACTTGTACGTCAATTACAGTACCAGTTACAGAGTTTGGTACACGTAAAGAGCTGTCTTTAACGTCAGACGCTTTTTCGCCGAAGATAGCACGTAGTAGCTTTTCTTCAGGTGTTAATTGCGTCTCGCCTTTCGGAGTCACTTTACCTACTAGGATATCGCCGCCTTTAACTTCAGCACCAATATAAACAACGCCTGATTCATCAAGCTTGCCTAGCGCAGACTCACCCACATTCGGGATATCTGCAGTGATCTCTTCAGGACCTAATTTAGTATCACGGGCAACACACTGTAATTCTTGAATATGGATAGTCGTTAGACGATCTTCTTCAACTACGCGCTCTGATAGTAAGATTGAATCCTCGAAGTTATAACCGTTCCATGGCATGAATGCCACGCGAAGGTTTTGACCAAGGGCTAAGTCACCTAAGTCAGTCGAAGGACCATCTGCTAACACGTCACCACGAGTAACCGGTTCACCAACCATGCACGTTGGTTTTTGGTTAATACATGTATTTTGGTTAGAACGTGTGTATTTAGTAAGGTTATAAATGTCGATGCCCGCTTCACCAGGAATACGCTCATCATCATTTACATTTACAACGATGCGGCTAGCATCGGCGTACATTACCTCACCACCACGTTTAGCAACAATCGTTACACCAGAGTCTTTCGCTAGTGTTAACTCAATACCAGTACCTACTAACGGCTTATCCGCTTTCAATGTTGGTACTGCTTGACGTTGCATGTTTGAACCCATCAATGCACGGTTAGCATCATCGTGTTCTAGGAACGGGATAAGTGCTGCCGCTACAGAGATCACCTGTTGTGGTGATACATCCATATATTGCTGATCCATGCGGCCCATAAAGGTTGATTCACCTTTGTGACGACACGGGATAAGTTCATCAACAAACTCATTGGTTTCGGTTAAGTTTGAGTTCGCCTGTGCGATAACAAACTGACCTTCTTCAATGGCTGATAAATAATCAACTTCATCAGTTACTACACCATCTACCACTTTACGGTAAGGTGTTTCTAAGAAACCGTAATCATTTGTACGTGCGTACGTAGATAACGAGTTAATTAGACCGATGTTTGGACCCTCAGGAGTCTCGATTGGACATACGCGACCGTAGTGAGTTACGTGAACGTCACGTACTTCAAAGCCAGCGCGCTCACGTGTTAGACCGCCCGGACCTAATGCAGAAATACGACGCTTGTGCGTTACTTCTGATAGCGGGTTATTTTGGTCCATAAACTGTGATAACTGAGACGAACCGAAGAACTCTTTAACCGCTGCCGAAATAGGCTTAGCGTTAATAAGGTCTTGTGGCATGATCGCGTCAAGGTCACCTAAGCTTAAACGCTCACGTACAGCACGTTCTACACGTACTAGACCAACACGGAATTGGTTCTCAGCCATTTCGCCAACACTACGGATACGACGGTTGCCTAAGTGGTCAATATCATCAACATCGCCTTGACCGTTACGAATAGCAATTAATACTTTCATAACAGCTACGATGTCTTCTTTGCTTAATGTGCCTGGACCTGTGTCTGTATCATAACCAACACGGCTATTGAACTTCATACGACCTACAGTAGATAAGTCATAACGTTCTTCTGAGAAGAATAGGTTCTCAAATAAGGCTTCAGCCGCGTCTTTCGTCGGTGGCTCGCCTGGGCGCATCATGCGGTAAATTTCTACTAATGCTTCTAAACGGTTGCTTGATGAGTCAATATTTAATGTATTTGACATGTAAGCGCCGCTGTCCACTTCATTGATGTATAACGTATCAATTTTAGTGTGACCTGCTTTAACCAATTCAGCCATCAACTCTAGTGATAGCTCGTCATTAGCGTTTGCAATAACTTCACCTGTTGATTCATCAACATAGTTTTTAGCTACAATACGGCCAATGATGTACTCATGTGGTACTTCTAATTGATTAATGCCTTTTTTCTCGATGCTCTTGATGTGGCGTGCCGTAATACGACGACCGCTTTCAACAAGTACTTCACCGTCTTCGCCTTTGATATCAAAAGCGGCAGTTTCACCACGTAAACGTGAAGGCACAAGTTCCATAAGAACTTTACCGTCAGTTACTTCAAACGCAGTGGTGTCGAAGAACATATCTAGGATTTCTTCGCTAGAGTACTCAAGTGCACGTAAAATAATAGACGCCGGTAATTTACGACGACGGTCTATACGTACATATAAGTTATCTTTTGCATCAAATTCGAAGTCTAACCATGAACCACGGTAAGGAATAACGCGTGCGTTATATAATACTTTACCCGATGAATGGGTTTTACCGCGGTCGTTATCAAAGAATACACCAGGGCTACGGTGTAGCTGAGAAACGATAACACGCTCTGTACCATTGATTACAAAAGTACCGGTATCAGTCATGAGCGGAATTTCGCCCATGTAAACTTCTTGCTCTTTAATGTCTTTAACTGTGCCTGGAGCTTCTTTGTCCATAACTACAAGACGCAGTTTCACGCGAAGTGGAGCAGAATAAGTCACACCGCGAATTTGACATTCTTTTACATCGAATACTGGCTCACCAATACGATAACTTACGTATTGAAGCTCAGAATTTCCCGAGTAGCTTTTAATAGGGAACACAGAACGGAAGGCTGCTTCCAAACCATGATCGCCATCAGCGTCTGGGACTAAGAATTTTTTAAACGATTCTAACTGTGTCGACAGTAAGAAAGGTATATCCAAAACTTGTGGACGTTTACCAAAATCCTTACGGATACGTTTCTTTTCAGAATAAGAGTAAGCCATGGGGTTCCTCAGCTTGCTGATCTTTGACCCGACCTGTTCTTGTAAGAACAGACTTAACTGGCATCTATGCCAAGATTTACAACATTTAATTGTTGTTCTAATTAACTCCGCCCCTGCAACACTAGCAAACTATAAAGCGTTGAAAGTAAAGAGAAAATCAGATTTTATTTGAGCTACAGGAATACATAACTCTATAGCGCAAAAAGGCCGGTGATTAAATAATCACCAGCCCTTGCCTGATTACTCAGGCAGCGAACCTAGCGTGAGCTAGATTACTTAACCTCAACTTCAGCACCAGCTTCAGTAAGGTCTTTTTGAAGTGCTTCAGCTTCTTCTTTAGATACACCTTCTTTGATAGGTGCAGGAGCAGCTTCAACAAGCGCTTTCGCTTCTTTAAGGCCTAGGCCAGTTGCGCTACGTACAGCTTTGATTGCCGCAACCTTGTTAGCGCCAGCGCCAGTAAGGATTACGTCAAATTCAGTTTTCTCTTCAGCAGCTTCAGCAGCAGGACCTGCTACCATAGCAGCTGCAGCAGTTACGCCGAATTTTTCTTCCATTGCTTCAACAAGAGCAACAACGTCCATTACTGACATTTCAGCAATCGCGTCAAGGATTTGGTCTTTAGTTACAGACATTACAAATTTCCTAATAATTAACGGACTCTAGGTCCAAATAAATTTTACACCGAAAGGGAGGTTAAACAGCTTAAAATTAAGCAGCTTGCTCTTCTTTCTGTACACGTACTGCTTCAATTGTTTTACACAATTTGCCAGCAGACGCTTCTTTCATAGCGCTCATTAAGCGTGCAACAGCTTCATCGTATGTAGGTAATGTAGCAAGCATTGCTGCATCTACAACATTTCCTTCAAAAGCGGCCGTTTTAACTTCGAATTTCTCATTCTTTTTCGCGAAATCTGAGAAGATACGCGCAGCAGCACCTGGATGCTCTGATGAGAAAGCGATTAAGCTTGGACCAACTAACGAATCAGATAGACATTCAAACTCAGTACCTTCAACAGCACGTTTTGCTAGAGTGTTACGAACAACTTTCATCCATACACCAGCTTCACGCGCTTCTTTACGAAGGGCTGTAATTGCGCCTACTGTTACACCACGAGAATCTGCAACAACTGCAGAAAGAGCACCATTGGCTGCTTCGTTGACTTCAGCAACAATTGCTTTTTTGCCTTGAAGATTTAAAGCCATGGGTGTTACTCCTGGTTTAATGGGTCGCCGACACTCGGCTTCCCTGTTTTACTCTTCCCTACCAAAAAACTGATAGAGATGCTTTTTACGGCGAGAGCCAGAAGAGATTAGGAAAATCTATCTGGGGATTCACACCGTCTACGTAGGTAATATTAAGGCCGAAGCCGCCTACGGTCTTGGACGGAAGCCCAATTTATCGCATCACTCAAGAGCTTAGCGAAATTATGGACTTCAACCCGAATTCTTTACTTGTTAAACAATAAATTATTCAACAAAATGGCGCAAAATTATAGTACAAATTTCACGCCATGTAAACACCTATTAAGCTACAGAAGTGCTTAACGTGTTTTGGTCAACAGCAACACCTGCGCCCATTGTTGTAGAGATGGTTACTTTCTTAACGTAAACACCTTTAGCTTGAGAAGGTTTAGCCTTCTTAAGCGCAACGATTAGAGCTTCAAGGTTTTGTTGGATTTGCTCAGCAGTGAAATCAACCTTACCGATAGTAGTATGGATGATACCATTTTTGTCATTACGGTAACGTACTTGACCTGCTTTCGCGTTTTTAACTGCTTCTGCAACGTTAGGCGTTACAGTACCAGTTTTAGGGTTAGGCATAAGACCACGTGGACCTAAGATTTGACCTAGTTGACCAACAACACGCATCGCGTCTGGTGATGCAACAACAACGTCAAAATCCATCTCGCCTTTCTTAACTAGCTCAGCAAGATCTTCCATGCCTACTAATTCAGCACCGGCTTCTTTTGCAGCTTCTGCATTAGCGCCTTGAGTGAATACAGCAACACGAACATCACGGCCAGTACCGTGAGGTAGTACAGTTGCACCACGAACGTTCTGGTCAGATTTACGAGCGTCAATACCAAGGTTAACAGCAACGTCAACACTTTCTACGAATTTAGCTGTTGCTAATTCTTTTAAAAGAGCAACTGCTTCATTGATTTCGTAATCTTTAGTTACTTCCACTTTTTCGCGGATAGTACGCATACGTTTAGTTAATTTAGCCATTTCTTAGTCCTCTACGTTCAAGCCCATCGCACGCGCAGAACCTGCGATAGTGCGAACCGCAGCGTCCATATCAGCCGCTGTAAGGTCAGCTCGTTTTGTCTCAACGATCTCTTCAAGTTGAGCACGAGTTACTGTGCCTACTTTTTCAGTGTTAGGACGGCCTGAGCCTGATTTGATACCAGCAGCTTTCTTAAGTAAGTAAGCAGCAGGTGGCGTTTTCATATCGAACGTAAATGAACGGTCACCGTAAACAGAGATCACTACAGGAACTGGAGCGCCTTTTTCGATAGACTCTGTACGCGCGTTAAACGCTTTACAGAATTCCATGATGTTTACACCGTGTTGACCTAGTGCAGGACCTACTGGAGGACTAGGATTAGCCATACCAGCGGCAACTTGTAGCTTGATTAAAGCTTCAACTTTTTTAGCCATTATAAATACCTCATTTGGTGGGTCTTAGCCTTGTGCGCGCGAGGACGCGTACTCTAACGGCTTCCCAGTTTAAAAATTGGTTTCGTACTTTTTGCGAGCAAAAATAAATTTTTGCCGTAATACAAAAAGGCCGCTGATTATAAGTTAATCAGCGGCCTTTTTCAAGCTTCGTGCCAAAATTTAAGTAAATAATGGCGAAGCTTTTTTAATCAATTACTTATCTTGTTCAACTTGACCAAATTCAAGTTCAACCGGTGTAGAACGACCAAAAATAAGTACCGACACTTTTACGCGGCTCTTTTCGTAGTCAACTTCTTCAACCACACCGCTAAAGTCAGCAAATGGACCATCAGTTACACGAACAACTTCACCTGGCTCAAATAATGTAGCTGGTTTAGGTGCTTCAGCGTTCTCTTGTAAGCGGTTAAGAATGCGTTCTGCTTCTTTAGAACTAATAGGCGCTGGACGGTCAGACGTACCACCAATAAAGCCCATTACACGTTCAGTGCTGTTCACTAAGTGCCAGCTTGCATCGTTCATATCCATTTGTACTAGTACGTAACCTGGGAAGAATTTACGCTCAGATTTACGCTTTTGACCGGCGCGCATCTCAACAACTTCTTCTGTTGGTACTAATATTTCACCAAAGCTCTCTTCAAGACCTTCAATTTTAATGTGCTCTGATAACGTTTGCGCTACACGCTTTTCGTAACCAGAGAATGCTTGTACAACGTACCAGCGTAATTTAATTTCTTTGTTCTCATCCGACATGGGATCAGATCTCCAATCCAGTTAAAAAGCCTACAGCGCGGAATAAAATGCCATCTAATCCCCAAAGGATAAGCGCCATAATCACTGTTGCAACCATTACGATTAATGTCGTGTGGGTAGTTTCTTGACGCGTTGGCCAAACAACTTTGCGTACTTCAATGCGTGCTTCTTTAGCAAATGCTAAAAAGTCACGGCCTTTAGCGGTTTGCGAGGCAATACCTAAACCTGCTGCTATAGCAACCACAACGCCAATTGCACGTAGTAATACAGACTGATCTGCAAACATGTGATTACCAACAACTGCGCCTGCAAGTAGCGCGATTGCTACTAACCACTTTACCGACTCCATCGCACTTGATGGTGTTTCTACATTCGTGCTCATAATATTATTACCTTAACTACAGACACAACAACCCTACACAACGGCAGGGTTAATCCATTAAAATCTAAACTTAAAAACAGACTTATTTAAACCGATTTTTAACCCCAGACTTACTCAACTTATGAGTAAAAATGGCAGGGGCGGAGAGATTCGAACTCCCAACCGTCGGTTTTGGAGACCGCTGTTCTACCAATTGGAACTACGCCCCTGCAAAGTGGATGCCTATTATACTTACGCAAATCATTAACACAAGCCTAAAAGATACCCACTTAGCAAAATCTCTTTAATGCACTAATAAATCCATCTTAACATTGATTAAAAAGCCGTTTATGATTGTACTAATTTTAGGGAAATACACCACGATAGGATATCCGTGAACACACTTCTAACAGTTATTAAATATCAAATTATTTGCACTCTTTTACTCTGCCATTGTGGTGTTTTTGCAAAACCTATCTATCTCGATACTTACACAAGCGAACAAGGGTTATCGCAAAACTCCATCACCTGCAGCACAACAGATAACGCGGGGTTTTATTGGTTTGCCACCCAAGGGGGATTAAACAAATTTGATGGCTACGAATTTAAGCATTATAAATTTGACCCATCCCAAAATAGTATTTCAGGCAACTGGATTACTGATTGTTTTAACTTTTCAAACAAGTACATATGGTTTTCTACAGCTGCAAATGGGTTAAATTTATTGGATACTGAAACAGGTAAATTCAAAGTATATAATCAGTTTTCTGCACCTCTCCTAAGCAACTCAGCTATTTTTTCAATCACCTCACAAGACAAAACAACACTTTGGATTGGTCATGATAAAGGCCAGCTTAGTCAATTAAACACAAAAACAAATAAAATAAAGCTATTTACCTATCCAAACTTACAGCAGGCAAATATCGAATTTAAAGACATAATGTTTGGTCAACAAAATACTCTTTGGTTGGCAAGTAATATAGGGCTTATTAAGTTCGATACTATAACTGAGAAGTTTACACTCATAGCCAACAGTCCTAAACAACTTTGGCGTTTGAAAAACGCCCCTGATAACCAAATATTATTAGGAAGTAAAATGGGCCTTGCCTCGTTTAACCCCACGACCGCTGAATTTCATCATATTGAACAATTAAAAGATCATTGGGTAACAGATATACTATTGGATGATGAATACACCTTATTAGTTAGCACTTATGGACAGGGCCTATTCAGCCAATCATTTACCTCTTTATCAAACAACAAATTTGAACAAGTATCCTACTCGCCATCAGAAAAACATGGTTTAGCCAATGACCATCTTTTATCACTTTATCAAGACCCAACAGGAATCATTTGGATAGGCACAGATGGTTATGGACTGCATCGGTATGACAAAAAACAATCCCAGTTTGGCCACCAAAAACATTTGCCCAATGACCCAACGTCTATATCACATGATTTCGTAAGGGCCATACTCAAAGACAGCCGCAATACTCTGTGGATAGGTACACGCGATGGGCTAAATAAACAGACACCAAAAGGCTTTAACCGTTATAAAGTTGATAACGCACAGGACAAAGGTTTTACTAATAGTAATATTTTCAGCCTTTATGAAGATAACAAGCAGCGTGTTTGGATAGGTACATATGGCGGGGGGTTGTTGCTGTATAATCCAATTGATGACAGTTTCTCTTCATTTACTGTGCAAAGCCATAAACTTAGCAGCAATCGCATATATGCCATTACTGAAGACGACAGTGGCAATTTATGGCTTGGCGGCAATAATGGTTTAACTCGATTTAACCCTGATACGCTTGAAGTAACGCATTTTAAGTACGATAAACAAACTAATAGCATTTCAAATAACACTATTTTTAGTATTACATATGACACTCACAATAATGTTGTATGGGTAGGAACGCGAGAAGGTTTAAATAAGCTCTCTATAAATGACGAAACATTTACACACTATAAAAGCCATTTAAATGAGCCTAATAGTATTACCCATAATATGGTTACTTCTTTATATTTAGAGGACAAAAACACTCTATGGGTAGGCACATTTAACGGGTTAAACAAATTAGACATAGCGACGAATAAGATAATAAAAATAACTCAATTTGACGGTTTAATTAATGAAAATATTTTTGCAATAAAACAAGATAATAGTGGCAACTTATGGCTAAGTAGCAATCAAGGCTTAACTCGCTACTCTGATGGGACGAAACAGATGCTGCATTTTTTACCCGCTAATGGGGTGCAGCATAATTCCTTTATTTTAGGAGCCGCTTTCAAAGCAGCCAATGGCGAACTTTTCTTTGGTGGCATTAATGGTTTTAATCAGTTTGATCCGTTATCACTTTCTCTCTCATCATCACCACCACAGCCTGTTATTACCGATTTACTTATTTATAACCAGCCAACATCATCCGCGCAATACAGTAAAAGTAAAGAGTTAACTCCTAAACTGATAAACTATACCAGTGAGCTTTTTCTAAAAGAAAAAGAAGATGTGGTTGGTTTTAAGTTTTCTGCACTGAAAAGTGCCGCAGCCCCCTCACAGTATCAGTATGCCTATAAATTAAAAGGGCTTAACAAACAATTCATATATGCAGACCAAAGCCAAAGGCAAGTGAATTACTCCTTACTTCCTGCAGGAAATTACAAATTAATTTTAAAAGCGAAAAGTCAATACGGTCACTGGAGCAACGATAAAACCGTGCTTAACATTACGGTGGTTCCGCCATGGTGGAAAAGCAAAGTAGCTTATGCAAGTTACATTTTAATTGTACTTGCATTAACTTGGTTAATTATCGCTTTAAAATATAGAGCAAAGGTAGCAGAACAAGAACGAAAAAAAGAGCAAGAGCTTAGCCATTTAAAAACACAATTATTAGATAACGTAAGTCACGAACTAAAAACCCCTTTAAGCTTAATAATGGCGCCTCTAGCAACTCTTAAAAAGCGTCATACTGATGACGATACCCAACAAAAACTGGCAATGATTCACCGCAACACTCAAAAGTTATTAAATCAAATAAATCAGCTTTTACAATTAAGTCAGCGCCCAAGCACAATGATCCAGCATGTTTCACCTTACCCATTAAAGCCACTTATTGTTCAAATAATTGAAGACTTTTCGCCTTTATTTGAGCAAAAGGCAATTGAATTTAAATATAAAGATTTAACCTCGCAAGAGTGCTATATAACCATGGAACATGAGCATGTAATTTCAATTATTACTAATCTTTTAAGTAATGCACAAAAGTACACGTTAAATAATGGGCACGTATCGTTAACACTTTCGCAAGAGAATAAGGAAGTTGTTATCTCTGTATCTGATACTGGCGTAGGTATAAAGCCACAAGATAAGGCGCGTATTTTTGAACGATTTACCCGTGTCAGTCCTATAAAACAACATGGCAATGGTATTGGCTTAGCGCTCGTAAAACAATTAACGCAGCAATATGGGGGTACAGTCGCTGTAACAAGCGAAATTGACCAAGGCAGTTGTTTTACGATTTCATTACCTACTGCGTGCCCTTCTGTAACGCGCTATATTCCTATGAAAGAGTCCATAAAGCCTTTAAATAAGCATAAGATCCTAATTATTGAAGATAATGAGGAAATGCGAAGTTTGCTTACCTCTATTTTCTTTGAGCGCTATAAGTGTATGAGCGCACATAATGGTGAAGACGGCCTAGTCTTATGCAAAAAAGAAATGCCTGATTTAATAATTAGTGATGTCATGATGCCTGTTATGGACGGCTATCAATTTATTTCAGCACTGCGCAACGATATAGCTATAAGCCATATTCCTACTCTATTACTTTCAGCAAAAGCCGATACAAACAGCAAGTTAAAAGGTTTAGATTTACTCGCAGATGACTATCTAAGCAAACCTTTTGAACCTGAACTTTTACTTAGTCGCGTTCAAGGGCTTTTAACAATCAGAGAAGTTCTTAACCAACACTTACAAAAGCAGCTACCGGCCTTATCAGCATCAGTTAAACTCGACCCACAAATGGTACAAAGTAAAGATTATGAGTTTACCGAACGAGTTAAAACAGTCGTAAAAGAAAATTACTATAACGAAGAGTTTAGTGTTGAAGACTTTGCCGATTCGCTATGTTTAAGCCCAAGGGCTTTACAATTAAAAATGAAAGCACTCTACAATTTAACCCCGAGTGATTACATTCGAAATACACGCCTAGAGCTCGCTCAATCACTATTGAGCGAAAGCGACCTTGCCATTGGATTGGTAGCACAAAAAGTGGGGTTTAGTTCACAAAGTTATTTTGCTAGGTGCTTTAAGGCAAAGTACCAAGTCTCACCTAAACAATTTCGCGATAAACATACAAAAGTTCGTGTGTGTGACTAAGATTTTCGTTTCAGTACTATTTTTAACTTATTGATTTAAATACATTAACATTAATATATAAACATTAAGGGAGTAACACATTCTCCCTTAAGCATATTAATTAAGGACAGTCATATGTTAAAAATGCCTAAAAAATTACTGCTAACTACGCTATTAACAGGCGCACTTTGCGCTTGTCAAAGTACATCAACAAATGTCACTTCAGGTCAAAATTCTCCCAACATAAACACAGTAGCTAAAGAGCAATATAATGGGCCCAAAGCACGAATAGCTGTTGCACGCTTTACCGATAAATCGAACGACTCAAGGTGGTGGAGAAAAGAAATTGGCGAAGGAATGGCTGATCAGCTTACAACGGCGCTTGTTACAACTAACCGTTTTATAGTATTGGAGCGCCAAGCTTTAGATGCCGTATTGTCTGAACAAGATCTAGCAACCTCAGGTAGAGTAAGCGCTACAACGGGTGCAGCATATGGTGAAATTGAAGGGGCTGAAATTGTTGTTGTTGCGGCCGTAACAGAGTTTGATGATGGTAGTTCCGGTGGCAGTGTTGGTTCAGGCGGCTTTATTGGTGATGTATTTAGCTCTGTATCAGCAGGGTTTTCAGGCACACATATGGCAATAGATTTACGCCTGATAGATACTCGCACATCACGTATTTTAGCAGCCACAAGTGTAGAGGGCGGCAGTACCGATTTCGATTTTACAGGCGCCGCAACAAACTTTGGTGGTTCATTGGTAGGTGGCAATATAAGCGGCTGGTCTGACACACCTAAAGAAAAAGCACTTCGTGAAGTTATCATCAAAGCAGTAGAGTTTCTGGAAACAAAAATTCCTGATACTTACTACCGTTACAACAGCAATAACACATTAGCATCGGGTTACACAGCCCCACCGCCACTAAAAGTAAGTAAAGTAAAAGCAGCAAGCAAACCTGTTGATGATATAAAGGTACCAAATCATAGAATGCCTCATTATGAAAAAATGGACTTAGCCATGTCACGCTTAAACTTAGTGTGTTTAGGCTATCTAAGAAACCAGCCCAACTACGAAGAATTTGAAACGCAAGACGTAGAATACGACCGTAAAACAGTCATTGCACTTCGAGAATATCAACAAGAGAATAAACTCGACGTAACAGGGCTTGCTGATGCCGCTACTAAAAAGTCTTTAGACGATTCTGAATGTATAGCTAAAAGCAATAAATCTGGTCTTGATAGCTTAGGTAGTATGTTTAAAGCCTTTTAGTAACAGCAACTTGGGTAGCTATAATTTAGCTACCCAAGTCCCTAGGCTTAATTAGCGCCTTTTACTAGCGGCACGCCATTGTTACCCACTGGAATATAAACGGTTGTATGGTTTGGCGACTCAGCCATTTTTACCTGAGCGTTTATAGCTTCATGTTGTAAATAATTTGCTGTGAGCGTTGCGTTAATAATTTTTTGGGCTTGGGCAATACCTTTTGCTTCTTCCACTCTTATTTCAGCATCTTTGCGGGCTATTTCTTTTTGTGTTTCTTTTTCTGCTAGTAGTTGCTGCGCAGCAAGTTTTTTCTCTACAGCGTTAGCCACAATAGCAGGGTAATTAATATCTCCCACTACTACATTTGCTAATTTAAAGGGCGTTGATGATAAATAAGTTTGTAAACGCAGGCTAACTTCTTGCGCTATTTTTTCGCGGTTGGTTTTCAGCTCATCACTGTCGTACTTTTGCACGATGTCACGCACATAGGTTCTAAATGTTTCACGCACAAAGCGTTTATACCAATTCTCTGCGCCGTACTCTTCTACAACCGTTTTAACTGAGCCACTTTGAATACCTATTACTGCATGAAAATCAAACTGAATATTTAAGTCATCATTGGCCAGTATTTGAAATGCCTCTGTATACGTATTTGGTCGCATATCAATATTTACAACCTCATTGCGAAGCAACGACACCCCATAATTTGCAGGGCCTTTCATGGTGCCTTGATAGCCCCCCTCACCGAATATACGCGGTTTTTCGTACACATACCCTTCTTCACCCGCTGGCGTGCTTGGGTTAGTACACGCCGTTAAGCCAAACCCAACAACCCCGGCCAAAATGGCACCTTTAGCAAGGTTATTAACCAGTGTTTGCATCCCTGAGTTTCTTGGTTTCATTCTATGTCCTTAGTTATTTTTCTAATACTTTATATACATTGCTTAATAAGCTTGAGGCACCAAACCTAAATGTAGCGGCTTGTAAATAATCCTCGCCCATTATTGAGCGTGTAAGTGCTAGGTATTCACTTGCATCACTTACAGTTTTAACACCGCCAGCGGCTTTAAAGCCCACTACTTTACCCGATTTTTTAATAGTATTAAGCATCACGTTTGTGGCTTCAAGCGTTGCATTTACAGCTACTTTACCTGTGCTGGTTTTTACAAAATCAGCCCCACCTTGAATCGCTAAGTTAGTTGCTTTAGCGATTAGCTCTTCAGTTTTTAGCTCGCCACTTTCTATAATTACTTTTAATTGCGCTTTTGTACCACAGACTTTTTTACTTTGAGTTACATACTCGAGCACTTTGCTGTGCTCACCCGCAATAAGCGCTTTGTAGGGGATCACTAAATCTATTTCATCGGCACCACGCTCAATAGCAATTAGCGTTTCGTTTATCACATCGCTCAGTGGCGCATCACCACTCGGAAAATTTGTAACCGTTGCTACTTTTACATGGTTAAGCTTGCGCGCAGCTAATGCTATTTTTGCATCATCTACAAAATCGCTGTAAATACATACCGCAGCCGGTGTGCCCAATTGTGGGTTTATACTATTTACAAGCTGCTGAATATCGTTTGAAGTATCAGCTGTATTAAGGCTGGTCAGGTCCATTAACGAAACCGCTAAGTGTGCGTCGTTGAGTTGCTCAGTCATCAGTAACCCCTTTAGGTAGGCGATAAATTAGGTTTAGTATCATAGTAACAAATTAACGTAATCTCGCTATAGCTCATAACCAAACACTATAAGCACAATATTGTGCGTGTAACTCGCCTTAATCCCCTATAGATTAAGCCTTAAACCTAAAACGACCACCCATTATAACTTTTGGTTATATAAACTTGGTTTTAATTATTTTTTACTTACTAATGCGCGCTATATTCTGCCATCTGCTCAATAGCGTTTTATTTTAGATTTAACTTAGAGGTGTTAACCACGTGCAGTATTTACCTATCTTTACCAAACTCGACAACAAACCCGTGCTGGTTGTTGGCGGTGGAGAGGTTGCATTACGCAAATGTCGCGCGTTTTTAAAAGCCCGCGCAAATGTAACCTTAGTGGCACCTTGGTTTTGTGATGAACTAAAAGAGCATGCACACAACAATGAAGTAACGCTTATTGATGCCTATTTTGATGAGTCGCACCTTGATGGCAAAATGCTGGTTATAGCAGCCACAGACTTAGACGAAGTAAACAATAATGTATTTGAGCTTGCAAATGCGCGCAACGTGTTTGTAAACGTGGTTGATGACCAGCCTAAATGTACGTTTATATTCCCATCAATAGTAGATCGCGACCCAATCACCATTGCTATATCAAGTGCAGGCACCGCACCAGTACTTGCACGGCGTTTACGTGAAAAGCTCGAAACGTTAATCCCACAACACATTGGCCCACTGGCTACTTTAGTTGGCAGCTTTAGAGATAAAGTAAAACAGCGCTTTAAACACTTTGCCGACCGCCGCCAGTTTTGGGAAGGCGTGTTTGATTCATCAGTCGTAAGCAAAGTACAAACCGGTAATACCGGTGCAGCACAAGCGCAGCTAGAGCAAATGCTTGATGCCAAAGCAGAGCCAGAGGGCGAAGTGTATGTAGTAGGTGCAGGCCCTGGCGACCCTGAGCTTTTAACCCTTAAAGCACTGCAATTAATGCAACAAGCTGACGTTGTTGTATACGACTACTTAGTGTCAGATGAAATTATGGAATTAGTACGCCGTGATGCCGATTTAGTCTGCGTAGGCAAACGTTTAGGCGATCACAGTGTAGCCCAAGAAGATACCAACCAAATGTTGGTTGATTTTGCCAAGCAAGGCAAAAAAGTGTGCCGCATTAAAGGCGGTGACCCCTTTATTTACGGCCGTGGCGGTGAAGAAGTACAAGTACTGGCTGCCAATAACGTGAATTATCAAATAGTGCCAGGTATTACAGCAGCTGCAGGTTGTAGTGCATATGCAGGTATTCCGCTTACGCATCGCGACCACGCACAAGCTATACAGTTTGTAACGGGGCACTGTAAAAAAGATGGCCAAGAGCTTAATTGGCAATCGCTTGCTAAAGCACATCAAACTTTAGCAATTTATATGGGCGTTATTAAATCGCCACATATACAAGCTCAGCTGTTAAAACATGGCCGCAGTGCAACTACACCCGTTGCCATAATAGAAAACGGCACGCGTAAAAACCAACGTGTTATTACAGGGCAATTGGGTGAGCTGGCAGATTTAATAGAGCGCAACAGTGTTGTATCGCCAGCCTTACTTATTATTGGCGAAGTAGCCGCTCTTCACTCGCAGCTTGCGTGGTTTAGCCAAAACGAGCAAACCAGTAGCTTTGCTCAGCCGCTAACTGGTGTATCAAATACATAATTATATTTACCTTAATCACTTTTAATCATTTTAGTAGGACGACTAACAATGGCTTTAACTCACCTTCAGCAACTTGAAGCTGAAAGTATCAAAATCATGCGCGAAGTCGCCGCTGAGTTTGAGAACCCAGTAATGCTTTACTCAATCGGTAAAGACTCGTCGGTACTTTTGCACTTAGCGCGTAAAGCATTTTACCCTGCAAAAATTCCGTTTCCGTTATTACACGTAGACACCAACTGGAAGTTTCGTGAAATGATTGAATTTCGCGATCGCCTTGCAAAAGAATACGGTTTTGACCTGCTGGTACACAAAAACCCAGAAGGCATGGCTATGAATATTAGCCCGTTTGAGCATGGCTCAGGTAAACATACCGACATAATGAAAACCCAAGGCTTAAAGCAAGCATTAGATAAATACGGCTTTGATGCTGCATTTGGTGGCGCACGCCGCGATGAAGAAAAATCTCGCGCTAAAGAGCGTGTTTACTCGTTCCGCGATAAACACCACCGTTGGGACCCTAAAAACCAGCGTCCTGAACTTTGGAATACCTACAACAGCCAAGTTAACCCAGGTGAGAGCATTCGTGTGTTCCCACTATCTAACTGGACTGAGCTTGATATTTGGCAATACATTTACCAAGAAAACATTGAAATGGTTCCGCTTTATTTAGCGAAAGAGCGCCCAGTAGTAGAGCGCGATGGCACCCTAATAATGGTTGACGATGAGCGCATGCCACTTAATGAGGGTGAAGTACCACAAATGAAGTCAGTACGTTTTCGTACTTTAGGCTGTTATCCACTTACCGGTGCAGTTGAATCTACAGCCAGCAACCTAACAGAAATTATTGAAGAAATGCTGCTATCTACGTCATCTGAACGTGAAGGCCGTGTAATCGATCACGACTCAGCAGGCTCAATGGAGAAGAAAAAACGTGAGGGGTATTTCTAATGTCTACCAATACTAACGACACCATTAACGAAGTAAAAGAAATTGGCATAGACGCCTACCTAGCACGCCAACAAGATAAAAGCTTATTACGCATGCTTACCTGTGGTAGCGTAGATGACGGTAAATCAACACTGATTGGCCGCCTTTTGCACGACAGCCACCAAATTTATGAAGATCAGCTAGCTGCCCTTCACAAAGATAACGAAAAAGTGGGTAACGCAGGCGAAGAGCTCGACTTAGCGCTACTTGTAGATGGCCTACAAGCTGAGCGTGAGCAAGGCATTACTATTGACGTAGCATATCGTTATTTTTCAACCGCTAAGCGTAAGTTTATTATTGCCGACACCCCAGGGCACGAGCAATACACACGCAACATGGTAACAGGCGCATCAACCAGCGATGTAGCCATTATTTTGGTTGATGCTCGCTACGGTGTGCAAGTACAAACTAAGCGTCATAGTTTTATTTGTGACTCGCTCGGTATTAAACAGTTTGTGGTAGCCATTAATAAAATGGATATCGTTGATTTTGACGAAACCGTTTATGAAAAAATTAAAGCCGACTACCTTAAATTTGCTGAGCAACTTAATGTAACAAACATTAAGTTTGTACCTATGTCGGCGCTTAAAGGCGACAACGTAGTAACACGCTCTACACATACGCCTTATTACACAGATAAGCCATTGCTTGAGCTTTTAGAAGACTCACCAGCGGCCGAAACCGATACCGGCTTTGAAGCACGCTTACCAGTGCAATATGTAGTGCGCCCTAACTTAAACTTCCGTGGTTTTCAGGGCACATTGGCATCAGGTAAGTTACACGTTGGCGATGCAATAAAAGTATTACCGTCGGGTAAAACATCAAGCATAAAAGAAATTGTGACCTTTAATGGCAACCTAGATCACGCAGAAGCCGGCCAAGCAATTACCGTTACCCTCAATAGCGAAATTGATATTAGCCGCGGCGATGTTATTGTGCCGCAAAGTTCAAGTGCAACGGTTACTAACCTTATACAAGCTAAACTTGTGTGGATGCACGAAGAGCCGCTGGTACTAGGTAAAAGCTACAACATTAAACTAGGTAGCAAAAATACATCAGCCGTGGTTAAAAAAATTGATCACACCATTGATGTAAACACCTTAGAGCACGGTACAGCCGATTCACTTCAGCTAAACGAAATTGCCATTGTTACGCTTGAACTAAGCGAAACAATATTAGCTGATGAGTATCACAACAACCACGAAACTGGCTCATTTATCCTTATCGACCGTTTATCTAACTTAACGGTTGCCGCAGGTATGATTGAGCAAGTACTAAAAAGCGAAAAACAAAACAGCGATTTCAGCGACTTTGAAATTGAGTTTAATAGCTTAGTACGCAAGCACTTCCCACATTGGCAAGCGCTTGATATTTCAAAACTGTAAGTATAAAAATGTCTGTTAGGAATATAAAAGCATGGTAGAGCAGCTCGTTTTAACAGGCATTATGCTTACCTTAGTTGGGTGCCTTTTTGGCACCCGCATTAATCCAGCATGGTTATTTGTAAGTGCTATTGGTACGGGTTATTTAACAGGCCTGATTGACCTTGAAAGCATGTTAGTAAACTACGCAAACCCATCACTCATTACCTTAGTGTTATTAGTACTTGTTTCAATTGCGATTGAAAAAACCACTTTAATTCAAAAACTATCGCAATCACTATCTAAAGGAAGCTTAGTAAAATCGGTTACCAAACTTGGCTTATCTACCGCCTTTTTGTCATCGTTTACTAATAACACCGCGGTGGTTGCATCGCTTATTACCGCCATAAAAGACAACCCAAATCATTCACCCTCAAAGCTACTCTTACCGCTGTCGTACACTGCTATATTAGGCGGCACCATTACACTTATTGGTACATCAACCAATTTAATAGTGAACGGCTTTGCTGTGGATGCCGGCATGGCACCACTTGGCTTTTTTGATTTTACCTTAATAGGCATTGGCGCATTAAGTGTGGGCCTTGTTACTATTTTAGTGATGCTCAAATACCTGCCCGACAACGGCAAAAACGCGCAAGAGGTTATTCCCTTTTATTTAGAGGGTAAAGTGCAGGCAGGCTCTAAGCTTATTGGCCGTACCGTAGAAGAAAACGGCCTACGCGAATTAAAAGATTTATTCCTCGCCGAAATTATTCGTGGCGATGAGCGTATATACGCAGTAACACCTCAGCAAATTATTAGACAAAACGACGTACTACTGTTTGTTGGCGACATTAAATCTGTTCCCTTATTAAGGCGCTTTGACGGATTAAAAGTAGTGCACGACAACCACGAAAAAGACATAGAACACCTAGTGGAAGTAGTGGTAAGTCAATCCTCTAAATTTATTGGCAAAACCGTAAAAGAAGCCCGTTTTAGAGAGCAGTTTCATGCCGCGGTTATTGCCATTCGCCGCGGGCACGACCGCTTACAAGGCGGCCTTGGGCAAGTGCAATTGCAAGCTGGCGACTCTTTAATACTCGCCCCAGGTAAAAATTTTTATTCTTTACCTAATTTAAACCGCGAATTTGTGTATATATCGGGGTTTGATTTACAAACACACTTAAAACCTAAGCAGTCTAATATTGTATTGGCAGGCTTTGCCGCGGTATTAGGGTTAAGCATTGTAGGTATAGTCCCCTTAGTAAAAGGCCTACTGGTGTTACTTATTGGCTTACTGCTTAGCGGCACAGTTAAACTTAGCGAAGTAAAACGTCGCTTTCCCATTGAACTACTTGCCGTCGTAGGCAGTGCTATAGGGCTTGCTAAATTAATGATAGAAACCGGACTTGCCGGGCAAATATCAAGCGCTCTATTTATGGTATTAGGCGATTTTGGCCCGTATGGCGCGTTTATCGCCATATTTTTAATGACCGTATTATTCACCGAGCTTATTACTAATAATGCCGCAGCTGCGCTTTCATTCCCTGTAGCTTACTCGCTAGCCGTGGGTTTTAATGTAGACCCTCTGCCCTTTATTATGGCGGTAGCGTTTGGCGCATCGGCCAGTTTTATATCACCATTTGGGTATCAAACAAACCTTATGGTTTATAGTGCGGGCAACTACCGCTTAAAAGACTACATAACAATGGGCTTGCCCCTTTCTATTATTTATTCAATCACGGTATTAACCCTGATCCCGCTCGTATTTCCTTTTTAATACGGGCGCTTAAAGTACAAGAGACTCACCACTATGGATGAAAATATTGTTTGGCATAACTACGCAATCACCAAGTCACAGCGTAGTGAGCAAAAAAAGCATAAACCGGCTATTTTATGGTTTACCGGTTTTTCTGGCTCTGGCAAAAGCACTGTAGCGAATGCACTAGAAGCAGCGCTTAACCAACAAGGCGCGCACACCTACCTGCTTGACGGCGACAACGTACGCCACGGCCTATGTAAAGACTTAGGCTTTAGCGACGAAGATCGTATTGAAAACATACGCCGCGTTGGCGAAACCGCAAAACTAATGACCGATGCAGGCTTATTAGTGCTTACCGCGTTTATATCGCCATTTAGAGCAGAGCGCGACATGGTGCGTAACTTAGTAGACAACGGCGAGTTTATTGAAGTATTTATAGATACTCCACTGGATGTATGTGAAAGCCGCGATCCTAAAGGCTTATACAAAAAAGCCCGCGCAGGAGAGATAAAACACTTCACCGGAATCGACTCAAGCTACGAAATCCCAAGCAACCCAGAAATAATTTTAGATACCAGTAAAAACACCCTAGACCAATCGGTTACACAACTGATAACGTATCTAAAACAAAAGCATATTATAGGTTAACCCCAATGAACCAAACCGAGCTACTAGAAGAAACCCTCATCCTTGCCCGCAAAGCAGGCCAAGCCATAATGGGGATTTACGAAAAGGACTTTAACGTTGAATACAAAGCCGATGAAAGCCCAGTAACCGACGCCGACTTAGCAGCTCATAAAGTGATTGTGGCAGGGTTAAAACAGCTCACCCCCGACACGCCTATACTTAGCGAAGAAAGCGCTGATATAAGCTGGGATATCCGTCAAACATGGAAAAGCTACTGGTTAGTAGACCCCATCGACGGCACTAAAGAGTTTATTAAAAAGAACGGCGAATTTACCGTAAACATAGCGCTTATCGAAAACGGTAAACCTGTACTGGCTGTAGTTGATGCGCCCGCACTTGGCGTATCGTACCTTGCTGCAGAAGCCATTGGTGCGTTTAAAGACAAAGGCGATGAGCGCATTGAGCTTAAAGTAACTACCAAGCCTAATAAAGGCCTAATACGTGTTGTAGGCAGCCGCTCGCACCCATCACCTGATTTAGCCGAGTTTGTAAAACGCTTTGAAGACGTTGAAATGGTGTCAAAAGGCAGCTCACTAAAATTATGTTTAGTGGCCGAAGGCAGCGCTGATATTTACCCGCGCTTAGGGCCAACGTGTGAATGGGATACTGGAGCCGGCCATGCAATTGCCGAAATAGCCGGTGCTAAAGTCACTAAGCTTGATGGCAGCCCGCTTTTATATAACACCAAAGATGAATATTTGAATCCGTATTTTATTGTTTCGGCGATAGAGGGATAAGAGCAGTTTTGAGTGGTTAGCTATCAGTTGTCAGCAAGACAAGTGATAGCTTTAACCCTTCATATTATGAAGAGGTGACAACTACACATTAGAGGGCTATTTCTCTGTTTAAAGCGCTTATTATATGCCTTTAGTTTGCAGGCTTATTTCTGTATCTTCGCAACTTTCTTAATAAGTGTTCAGGATCTTCCTCTGAGCCTTTAGCTCTCAAATATTCTTCGGCTACTTCATATTGCGAACGTTTTTTCTTTTTATAACTAATAGCTTCCACAGATAACGTCATCTCTAAAAATTTAACGTCTTGCTTTTTTGCTTCTCGCCCAGAAAAGTTTCCAATGCCTTTAATGGGCTTTCCATAAAATGATTCTTCAAGATCAACTTTACCACCTTGTAACATATACACTTCATAAATCTCTGATATTTTTAGAAGTAATTCAGGTGGTGGGTAAATTCCAAATTCCATAAAATATGCAAGTTTACCAAGTGGATTTTCCGACTCTAAAGGTCGGTCTTTTTCTAAATTTAACTCACTATAAAAGTGCTTATTAAGGTACTCCCACGCCTCCTCTAATTCATTAATGGTTTGCTCATTAATATCTAGGTATTTACTCTTCATAACAGCCCCTTAAAATATTACGGTAAAAATAAGCGCAGCAATTATGCTACCTAAAATATTTAAAGCTAATATACCACTTGGTTTCTTGTGCCACTTTATAGAATTATTGCTCATACTATTACCCCTTAATTAGTTAGGAAATAATTATTAACGAAGTCATTACAATAAGTAAGGACACTCAAGCTTTTAGATATCCGTTGCCACATCTACTCACTAAAATCTAAAACACTATAACTAAAATAAAGTAAGAATTTAGAGGAGCAATCACGTGTTGGGTTTCGCTTCGCTCTACCCAACCTACAACTGTGCTGGTTGAGGTATTTGTTTATTTTTACAGCGCTGTTTCGTATTCATGACACTTTTGCTGCAACGGCGTCTAATTAATTAGTCTACAAAATGCCTCAAAACATGAAACTTTTAGCTAAAAACTATATTCTTGCGCGCGATTATTATTTAAATAATGGATGAGCACACACATGACACCATCACAAGATGCAACGCTTTCAAATGCATCACAAACAGGTGAACACACACCTACTTCTAAATGGAACCTGCACGATACGCAGTGGACGTTAAGCCTTTTTGGTACCGCCGTTGGCGCGGGCATTTTATTTTTACCTATTAATATTGGTATTGGGGGTTTTTGGCCACTAATTATTTTAGCCTGTTTAGCCTTTCCAATGACCTTTTTAGCACACCGTGGCTTAGCCCGCTTTGTGTTGTCGTCTAAAAACAAAGATTCAGATTTTACTGATGTTGTTGAGGAGCACTTTGGTGTAACGGCAGGTAGGTTAATCTCTTTATTATACTTTTTATCTATATTTCCCATTTTGCTTATTTACGGCGTAGGCTTAACCAATACCGTTGACAGCTTTATGGTTAACCAAATGGGCCTTGAGTCACCTTCTCGCGTGTTGCTTTCGGGTGTATTAGTTGCCGGTATGATTAGCCTAATGATGGGCGGCGAGCGCTTAATGCTTCGCGCGTTCGCTATTTTGGTGTATCCGCTTGTGGGTATTTTATTTTGCTTATCGCTTTATTTAATACCCAGCTGGCAAATGCCAGATATGAGCCTCCCAGAGGCAGGCAGCTTTACTAAAACGCTGTGGTTATCTATTCCTATCATTGTGTTTTCGTTTAGCCATGCGGCGGCTATTTCAAGCTTTGTGAACGTGCAACGTGGGCATTATGGCGATCAGGCCACTAATAAGGCTGAGGCTATTTTAAAGCGCACTAGTTTACTACTTATTGTATTTGTACTGCTATTTGTGTTTTCGTGCGTGCTTTCGCTTACTAGCGAGCAAATGGCTACTGCTAAAGCGGCGAACGTATCGATTTTATCTTACCTTGCTAATATTACTAGTAATTCGTATATCGCGACTCTTGGCCCGCTGGTTGCCTTTATTGCGATTACGTCATCGTTTTTAGGGCACTTTTTAGGTGCACGCGAAAGCTTTACCGGTTTGGTAACTAAGCAAACAAGCTTAAGTGCAAAAGCAGCCGACAAAATTGGCGTACTTATTATGTTTTTTGCTATTTGGTTTTGCGCGGTTAAAAACCCAAGCATTTTAGACATGATGGATCAGCTCTCTGGCCCTATCATTGCGATGATTTTATTTATTATGCCTATGATTGCCGTGTACAAAGTGCCTGCGCTGAGTAAATACCGCAACCGTTTAAGTACCTTGTTTGTACTTGCTGTGGGCTCACTGGCCGTATGTGCGCTTATTTACAGCATGCTTAATTAAGCGATTTGCTATAAATACCCCATTAAAAATGGCGCTCATTGAGCGCCATTTTTTATACAATTTAATTGCTTTTAAACTAATTTATTCTGCGTCTGGTAAATTACGACCGTAGAATATTTCCTGCATTTCGCGGGTTAGCTTAGAGCGAATTTCTTCTTCTTCTTCATCCGATAACTCATCAGTCGATAGGCCGAACAGGTAAGTGTTTAAGTCGGTTTCTTTTAACATCATTTTAGTGTGGAACAGGTTTTCTTGATACACGTTCACGTCCATCATTTGGTACGCTTCTTTGGTATCTTCTGTCATGAAGTTTTGAATCGAGTTAATAGCGTGATCAATGTAGTGCTTAACGCCGTTTACATCGCGAGTAAAACCACGTACACGGTAGTCAATAGTTACTACGTCTGACTCTAGGCTATGAATTAAGAAGTTTAACGCTTTAAGTGGCGAAATAATGCCACAGGTAGATACTTCAATATCAGCACGGAATGTACAAATACCATCATCAGGGTGCGCTTCTGGGTAGGTATGTACACAAATGTGGCTTTTATCTAGGTGCGCAACAACAGAATCGGGTAATGGGCCTGGCGCTTCGTCAGCATCGTAATTTTGCTGCTCTTCTACCGGCTCTTCAGACACCAAAATAGTCACACTTGCGCCTTGTGGTTCATAATCTTGGCGCGCCACATTTAAAATGTTAGCACCAATAATATCAACAACATCGCCTAGTATGTCGGTTAGTCTATCTGCACTGTACTGCTCGTCGATATATTCAATATATTCTTTACGCTGTTGCTCGGTCTTTGCGTAGCAAATGTCGTAAATACTAAAGCTTAAACTTTTGGTTAAATTATTAAAGCCATGAAGTTTAAGTTTATCGAAGGGTTTGTTCATGATAAACCAACCTATAAATTAGTGAAATCTGCACCTGCAGAATGAAAAGTTCGCGGATTTTATACGAATTTTCCTCACGGAAAAAGCGTTATTTTACCTGTTCTTGCACAACTTCGTGGCTGTGGGTAATTTCTACTGTTTTATCAAGCATTAAAGCAACAGAACAATACTTTTCAGCAGAGAGAGAAACCGCCCTCGCGAGGTGTTTTTCCGACACATTATTGCCTGTAACAACAAAGTGTAAGTTAATTTTAGTAAATACACGCGGCGCTGTTTCTGCGCGCTCAGAGCTTAGTTGTACTTGCACATCAGAAAAATCTTGTTTGGCTTTTTTTAAAATACTTACAACATCTACCGACGAGCAACAGCCAACCGACATAAGTACCATTTCCATAGGGCTTGGTGCAGCGCTATCGCTACCAGCATCAAAAACGACATTGTGATTAGAATTAGAACGGCCAATAAAGGTGTCGCCTTCAACCCATTTTACATTTGCTTGCATGTGATTATCTCTAAAAAAAGTTTTATTGATTGTATAACAATCTGCAACGATACGTGAACGCTGAGATTAAATTTAGTGGTGTTATTAATAAGGCGAGAAGTAATAGGAGCGCAGCAATTAGGTCGCACTGCGCTGTGTTAACGGGTAACGTTAAGCGGTTTGTGTGACCGCGTTATCAAATAGATTTTTAATAAGCCCAGCAAACTCGTCTATAAATGCGTGCTGTTCAACCGTAACGGGCTGAGAGGTTATGCTGCTTAGTACTTCTTGTAAGTCGTAAACAATACCGTCTACCTCGCGCACTATTTGGCTGCGTTGCTCGGTATTAAGATTGGTATGCTGTTCACAAATTAGCATCACGTTTTGCGCTATAACGTCTTCTATGAGCTCCATAACGGTTGGCGCACCGGGTTTGATTTCGCCTGGCTTCTCAAATAACGCTAAATTTTGAGTTAGATACATGATCAAGTCATCGTACCCTTGCCTGTCTAAAACCATTGTGATTTTCACCTTTGAATAACTAATTGCATAGATTTAAGCAGAAAGCGCCACTAATTACTAGCTTTGCACGATACCAATACAAAAAAAGCAGCCTAAGCTGCTTTTCTCATTCTTTATAACTACAAATAGACTAGTAATTAATCTATTTTTAAGCCTGGGCTTAGTGTTGCTGGCATCGTTACTTTTTCAAGTTCTACCGAGGCAACAGGGTATGCACAGTAGTCAGCTGCATAATATGCGCTGGCTCTGTGGTTACCCGATGCGCCAATACCACCAAATGGGGCTGCACTTGATGCACCTGTAATTGGGCGGTTCCAGTTAACAATACCGGCACGAATACGACGTAAAAAGTGATTGTAGTCGGCTTCGCTGTCGCTTAATAAACCTGCTGATAAACCAAAGCTGGTATCGTTTGCTTTATCAATTGCGTGGTCAAAGTCATCAAAGCGGAACACTTTTAATAATGGGCCAAAGTGCTCTTCATCGGGGAAGTCACTAATTGCTGAACACTCAATAATACCCGGTGTTACAAAGCCCGTATTGGCTGTGTGCTCAAGCTCTACTAGTACTTCACCGCCAAGCTCAACAAGCTCGTTTTGTGCTTTTACCATGCCTGCTGCAGCCGCAGATGAGATCATAGAGCCCATAAATGGCTGATCTTCATCATCGTAGTTGCCTACTTTAATGGCTTTAGTAGCCGTAATAAGGCTTGCTAAAATGTCATCGCCTTGTTGGCCTTTAGGTAAAAATACTTTACGTGCACAGGTACAACGTTGGCCGCTTGAAATAAACGCCGATTGAATAATATCGTGTACCGCGGCTTTAGTATCTGCCACATCTTTAATAATTAGTGGGTTATTGCCACCCATTTCAAGCGCTAAAATTTTACCTGGCTGGCCTGCAAACTGCTCATGTAAAATATGACCCGTGCGCGAAGAACCGGTAAAGAATAAACCATCTATGCCTTTATGCGCAGCAAGGGCTTTACCTGTTTCTACTTCACCTTGAACAAGGTTAATTACACCGGCAGGTAAACCCGCTTTTTCCCAAAGTTTAAGGGTAAGCTCTGCTACCATTGGCGTAAGCTCAGATGGCTTAAATACGACTGTGTTACCGGCTAAAAGCGCTGGCACAATGTGGCCATTTGGTAAGTGCCCAGGGAAGTTATATGGGCCAAATACAGCCACTACACCGTGTGGTTTATGGCGGATCATCGCACGCCCTACTGGCATAGCGTTTTCAACGTCGCCGGTGCGCTCTAAAAATGCTTTTTCAGAAATGGCAATTTTACCTACCATAGCGCCCGCTTCTGTACGCGTTTCCCAAAGCGGCTTACCCGTTTCTTGCGCAATCGCCACAGCAAGCTCTTCGCTGTGCTCTTTAAGGGTTGCCGCAAAGGTTTTTACTACCTCTAGGCGCTCGTTAAAGCTTTTATCAGCCCAGCTGTAAAATGCTTCGCGCGCTGCATTAACCGCGCTATCTACTTGCTCTGCAGTCGCTGAAGATGCCTGCCAAATAACGTCGTTATTTGCAGGATTTACTGAATTAAATGCATTGCCTTGGCCTGGTGACCACTGACCATTAATAAATTGTGCAGGATGAGTCATTATACTTTCTCCTTAATTAAACTGGGGTTGCGCTTACGGTGTCGCCCGATTGAAGCTGTAGGGCATCAGCTATTGCTTGCGATAAAATAAGGCTGCTTGCACGCTCATCAAAGCTAAGCGCTGCAACCGTTGCACGGTAGTTTTCTAACTCGCCGTTAGCGAGCAGTACCATGGTATCGCCTGACGCTTCGCCTATTTCTACTTTAAAGTCTTTCGCATTACGAATTGTGGCAATGTTATCTACTTTTGCTTCTACTGTTGGGCCCGCATCAAAAATATCCACGTAACCGTTGAAGGTAAACCCTTCATTTTTTAATAGCTCGATAGCTGGGCGCGTGTTGTCGTGTACTTTACCAATCACCGCTTGCGCATCTTTGCTTAGCAAGTTTACGTAAATTGGGTATTTTGGCATTAGCTCAGCAATAAACACTTTTTGGCCTATACCTGTTAGGTAATCGGCGGTTGGAAAGTCCATTGAAAAAAAGTGCTCTTCTAGCCACTGCCAAAACGGGCTGCTGCCATTTTCGTCAGACACGCCACGCATTTCTGCTATTACTGTTTGTGCAAAACGCTGCTCATGTTGTTTTATAAACATAAAGCGCGCTTTTGAAAGAAGTTTACCGTTACAGTTTTTACGGTATCCATCTTTCAAAAATAAGGTACATAGTTCTGTTGCGCCGGTGTAGTCGTTACATAGGGTTAAAATATCAACCGCTTTGTATACATCGAGCGTGCGTGATGAATGAATCACTTTACTTAAGTGGTAATGATAAAACGCATCATCAAGCCCTACTGCAGCTTCAATAGCTGAAGTACCCACTACTTCACCGGTTTCGGTATCTTCAAGAACAAACAGGTAGCCTTCGTCACCAGGTTGTGACGTTTGTTTAGCAAATGAACTTACAGAATGGTCAATTTTCTTTTGCAGTAACTCTTCGTTTAACGGCAAAGATGTAAAACCATGGCCCGATTCGTGGGCAATTTTTAATAACGCTGCGTAATCATTTTGCTGGATTGGGCGAAGGATCATCATGAGTCCGCTTGCTCCCTTATCAATAACGGTAAATAGAATATGCAGGGCAAGCAGGCTTGCCCTTAATAAGGTGGTTTAACGCGTTTAAGCGTTTACTACGCTTGCGACTGCTTTTTCAAAACGCACCATACCTTCGCGAATATCCGCTTCGGTGATTACTAACGATGGCGTAAAGCGTACTACATCAGCACCCGCTACAAGCGACATAAGTCCTTGCTCGGTAGCTGCTACTAAAAACTCTTTTGCACGGCCTTTGTATTGCTCGTTAACGGCTGCACCAATTAATAAACCTTGGCCACGAATTTCGCTAAATACATTGTATTTTTCGTTTACCGCGTTAAGAAGCTCGTTAAATAATGCCGCTTTTTCTTTTACGCCCGCTAGTACTTCAGGGGTATTTACAGTGTCAAATGCGGCTTCGGCTACGGCACATGCCAAAGGGTTACCACCGTAAGTAGAACCATGAGTACCTACTTTTAAGTGCTGTGCAATCTCGGTAGTAGTTAGCATAGCGCCAATTGGGAAACCGCCGCCAAGTGCTTTAGCTGATGTTAAGATATCAGGCACTACGTTTAAACCTTGGTATGCGTATAGCTCACCAGTACGGCCAACACCTGTTTGTACTTCATCAAAAATAAGCAGTGCATTGTGTTTAGTACATAGTTCACGAACGCCTTGTGCAAATTCGTCAGTTGGCGAAATAATACCGCCTTCACCTTGCAGTGGCTCCATCATTACTGCACATGTTTTGTCGCTAATTAGCGCTTCAAATGCAGCTAGGTCGTTGTAATCACAATGTACGATATCGCCAGGCTTAGGACCAAAACCATCTGAGTATGCAGCTTGGCCGCCTACGGTTACGGTAAAGAAAGTACGACCGTGAAAGCCTTTGTTAAATGAGATAATTTGTGATTTTTCAGCACCAAATTTATCCAGTGCAAAACGACGTGCTAATTTAAGTGCCGCTTCGTTTGCTTCTGCGCCTGAGTTTGCAAAGTAAACTTTTTCTGCAAAGGTCGCATCGACCATTTTTTTAGCTAAACGTAGCGCAGGCTCGTTAGTCATTACATTTGATAGGTGCCAAATTTTTTCGCCTTGCTCTTTTAACGCACCTACTAATGCAGGGTGGCAATGGCCCAGACAGTTAACAGCAATACCACCGGCAAAGTCGATAAATTCTTTACCTTGTTGATCCCATACGCGAGAGCCTTCGCCTCGAACAGGAATAACGCTTGAAGGCGCGTAGTTAGGAACCATTACGTGATCAAATAATTCGCGATTGACTGTCATTTTTTTTCCTCTTAATTGTGAGCAACACAAAACATCAAAATAGGTGTTTGGTTATAAATGTAACCAAGATATTTACGCACTAAATAGCAAAAGGTTGAGCGTAAAACTGCCTTGTGGTTCAATTTTCAGGCGCTCATTATTTCAGATATTTGTGGTGCTGTCTCGTTAAAAACTTTCATGCAGGCCTTTAAAATAAAGGCCTTGGGATATTATTTCATAGATAGTGAATAACTATTTGCATAGAAAATAAATGTCACTTTTTAAGAGTTATGCCCCTGTGCAGTGAGTCGCGCCTGACATTAAGTGCTTAAAGTAAGGTGTACTTATGAAGATGTTAATGAATGAATAGTCGCAAAAAAATTAACAAAAAATTCAATAGTTAATGAAAATTTGCCGCCACCAGTCGCAAATTACCGATATAAGGACCAGCCAATAAGCTGCTTTTTAGTCAATTTGAATAGCTAGGTTGGTAAAATTGCTTGTTTCAAGGACTTTTAGCTCATTTTTAGTGAAGCCGTGATACGAAAACCACGCATGTATTTCATCTTGCTCAATAAGTTGATGTTGTTTTAGGTTTAAGTATTGCGAATAGCATCGCGCTTTTAGCATGACCTCACTCATGGGGAAAACATCACTACTTTGCTCAACACCATGAGCAAGTTGCGCCATCACGTGATTAAACGGTAAAGCCTTAAAAGCCATTTTGCGGATTACTTTAGCACTTAACGCAAGCGACTTAGTGCTTAACAACGTAGTTAAAAATAACGGATCGGGCTTTAATTCCATCAAGGCCGTGTGTAAGTCTTTTTGTTGTGCCTCGCGTGCTATTTGCACCTTGCGTTGCCATACCTGTTCAAACGTTTTTAAGTACAAGCGCACTAAAGCTATGCGCCCTACATCTATTAGCATGCCCAGTGTAAAAGCATGTATAGGGTTTACATCATTCAGCTCTGCAATTTTTTGTGCCGCTATTGCATTAGCCATGGCAGCATCGCGTAGGCGGCGCTTTAATAATGGAAATGGCTCGGTACTGTGTGGCATCCAGTGGCGCACAGCAAAAGTGGGGATCACTAATTGCAGGTTATCAAGCCCAATATAACGCAGTGCAAGTGCGGGGCTGTCTACTTTTACTGAGGTACTTTTACTTCGTTGTTTTCGATAGTAAGGCAGGTTTACTAATGACACTAATTCACGGCCAAGCCAGCTAGAATCATTTACCAATGGCTCTAAACGCCCCACACTTGCCGACTTAGCCGCTAGTATATCTAGCATGGTGGCCACGTTATCTTCTATACCTATGGTGTTTTGAATAACAGCATCCATATCTTCTAATTGCTTAAATATGGCTGATTCAATTACTTTATGAAGTTGTTTACTCGCTTGTGCTCGGTACTTGTGATGCGCAGTACTACTTTGCTGGCGTTTATGCTGTGCGGCAACTTCTACTTCTAATAAAGTGCGCTGCTTTATGGGTTCACCATAATCAATTTCTAGCGTATGAATAAAGCCAATTTGTTGATGTGCAAAGCTATGGCCAAGCAGCAAATCGTGAGCACGCTGGTCAAGCATGGAGGCTATTCGCTTTTGCGACGCAAGTTCAGTCATAAAGTCCATTCAGTAAAGTGTTACCATTCGGTGGTTACTGTAAGGTTAGAAGCGAGATAAAAAGTTAGCAAGCAATTCGAGCCCTTGAGTAGTTAAAATAGCCTCAGGATGAAATTGTACGCCTTCAAGAGCAAGCTCTGTGTGAAGTAGCCCCATAATTTCGTCAAACTCACCTTGCTCGGTTTGGCTCCACGCAGTAATGGCTAATTCACTTGGTAAACTGTGTTTTTCGACCACCAGCGAGTGATAACGACACACAGTAAGCGGGTTTTCTAAACCGGTAAATACCCCTTTATTATTATGAACAATAGGTGAGGTTTTACCATGCATAACTTGCTTAGCACGTATAACCTTGCCTCCTAGCGCTTGCGCTATGGTTTGATGCCCTAAGCAGATCCCCAAAATAGGGTAAATGCCTTTTAGTTGCTCAACGACATTGAGTGACACACCCGCTTCGTTTGGCGTACAAGGCCCCGGAGAAATAACAATATGCTTGGGGTTAAGTTGCTTAATTTGCGCAACCGATATTTCGTCATTACGCTTTACCAGCACCTCTTGGTTTAAGCGCTGAAAATATTGTACTAGGTTATAAGTAAACGAATCGTAGTTGTCGATCATCAACAGCATTACACAACGACCTTATTTAAAATGGAGTGCCCTTTGCTCACATGTGTGGCTTGTATAATGAGCAGTATAAGCATTTATAATGCCTATTCTATCACTAATAATTCCCCAACATACATTAGCAAAACACCTTAAAAACTTACGCCTTTAGCTAAAAACACTTCAAATTCGTTTGCAGGTATTGGCCGGCTTAACAAGTACCCTTGAATTAGGTCGCAGTTATACTCTTTTAGTTTTTCAAGTTGGGCATGCTCTTCTACGCCTTCGGCGATAATATCGAGCCCTAAGTTTTTAGCTAATTGGCAAATACTCAACACTAAAGCCTGATCGCGTGTGTCAGTGGCCATATTGCGCACAAACGACTGATCTATTTTTAATTTATTAACTGGAAAACGCTGTAAGTAACCCAGCGACGAATAGCCCGTTCCAAAGTCATCAATTGATAAGCTAATACCCAGTGTACTCAGCGCCTGCAGTACTGAAATACCAAACTCTTCATCGTCCATAATGGCGGTTTCGGTAATTTCTAGCTCAATTAAATGCGCGGGCACGTTAAAATGCGCTAACCGCTGTTTTATGCTTTGCACAAAGCCTTGCTGTGTAAATTGCCTTGCAGATATATTAATAGCCAAGCGGATATTTAAGTTTTGCTGATGCCATTTTTTAGCTTGGGCAAAGGCACTATCAAGTATCCATTCGCCTAATGGCAATATAAACCCGCTGTGTTCGGCAATAGGAATAAACTGCGCCGGAGAGACAAACTTCCCATCATCAAACCACCTAATTAAACATTCGCAGCTGTTTATGGTTTGCGATTTAAGGTGCATTTTAGGCTGAAAATAAAGCTCAAACTGCTGCTTTTCAATGGCGGTATCAAGACGCCGAGCAATATGCAGCTGCTGGGCATGCTTAACTCCGCTTTCGGTATCAAAATAAGCGTAGGGAATATTACGTTTTACCGCTTCTTCTAAGGCAATATTGGCGTGCAATAGAAGCGTTTCATAGTCATTACTGGTTGGGTAGCGTGTTACACCACAGTTAAAGCTCATACGCATTTCACCGTACGGTGTGCTAATAGCTTGGCTTAAACGGCTTTGTACGCCTTTGAGTAAGTCATCTAGGGTTGTTGAGCAATCTTGCTCGGTATAAATAACCACAAAGTTAGCATCGGCAATGTGGTAGAAGGTCAGTTTGTTTTTGCTTTTTAACTGCTGAGAAAATTTATTAGCGCTGCGCGATAAGTGCATAGCAAAGGCATTTATACACTCGTTAGCCCCCGATAAACCATATTGCTCAAGCAATAGCTTAAAGTGGCTTACATCAATCAGCATTAAACTAAAAGGTTGCTCAAGCGAAATTAGCTCATTGGTGTATGTTTCTAAACTGGCTTGGTTAGGCAACTTTGAATACGGATGGTGAAAGGCTAAATACTCTAATGAGCGCTCTGCCTCAAATTGCTCTGTTACATCGCGTATGTGTATATCAAAGGCATCTATTTCTTGCAGCCAATGTATTTGGTAAGTGAGGTAATGGTTATCTAGCTGTGTATAAAAGCGCTCAACATGACTAGCCGACTGCTTAGTGTCTATTAGTTGCTGCTTTATATTAGGGCTTAGTAATGCAATGGGCGTGCTGTGTTTATCGCTTACATACGCTTTATGCATAGCAATAGCGGCAGGGTTACAGTAGTTAAGCTCAAGGTTGGCGCTTAAACTCACAATTGGGTTAGGGTTGCGCGTTGGAAATAGCGCTAAACGTTCGTTACGGGTACTAAGTTTTATAAATTTAGATGCGTAACGCCCTGTATAAATGCTTACCAGCACTATGGCAAACGTAAACAAAAACACAATATTGACTGTGGTGTGCAGGTTGCTTTCGGTGTCTGTGTAGCCGCTATCAACTGCATTTGAAATAATCGTTTCTGCATTTGTTAAGTGCCCCATCACTTGGGCTTGCAGTTCAGTGAGTTGCTCTAGTTGTTCTCTGGCTAAATCCCAACTAGTGCTGCTGCTTGATAGGTTTTCGTGTAATTTAAGTGCTAAGTCTAAACCACTTTTAAACTCATCACTTAAGCTGCTTTCTAGCGCTAATGTGCTGTGGTTGTGATCTAGGTTTTTTATTAGCGCAAGTATACTTACATGGTTTTCTAAAAAGTCGATTAAATAAAGTTCACGCTTACTCGTTGCGTAATACTCATATAATAAGCGCTCTTGCTTTACTAGGTAGGTTTCGATTAATCGAATATCGCGCAGCGCCGGAATTTGTTGTTCCATTAAGGTCGATGAGGTGCGCTTAATGGTTTCTGCCTGATAATAAACCATCGCAGACAGTACACAGCCTACCAGCACAATACCGATATAAAATTGCTTAGCCTTACTGGCAAATTTATTAGTGAATATTTTCATATAAACGCTTGCTTTGACCCCAAAATATTAACAACTAATTTTAAAACGTAATTATATACGATTAATAAAAGCACTATTGTTTATATTTAGTTATAAAAAAGGGTGTACGAACGTTAATCAGGCGGCGCAAAAGAAAAAGCCGGCGAGTATGCCGGCCTTAATGATACCAATCCGCAATAATACTTAGTCATTTTTAGGGGCTAAACGTGTCGCTATCTGCGTTAAAAAATTCTCATTTAGAACAACTAAATAGCGAATTTCTTGCCTTGCTATCAACACGCTTTTCCATCCTCAAAATAGATCACTTAATTATGCGGATTGGTATAATTTATTGTACAGAAATAACAACTTTACCCATGGCTTGGCCACTTGCTAAGCGGTCATGCGCTTTAGCTGCGTCTTCTAAACTAAAGTCTTGTTCGTCAAGTACAGGGCGCATACCGCCTGCTTCAACAATTTGTGCAAGTTTAGTAAGTTTGTCGCCGTGGTCTTGACGGTTAAAGTCGTGGATCATTGGAATAAGCATAAAGATTACGTTTAACGATAACCCTTTAAAGTGTACAGGGCTTAAATCCACCTCTAATAAGGAGAGCGTTGTAGATACCTGAGCATTTAGCTTTGCTGCAGCAAATGAGTTAGTCAGGTTACCGCCACCTACGGTGTCAAACACCATGTCAAAGCCCGCATTATTAGTGTGCTTTTCAACATACTGCTCTACGGTTTCGTCTTTAAAGTTTATGCCTGTAGCGCCAAAGCTTTCTATTAGTGCTAGTTGCTCTGCATTACCGCCCGTTGAGTAAACATCAGCGCCAAAATGCTTAGCTAGTTGTACTGCTAAATGGCCTACGCCACCTGCGCCGCCGTGCACTAATACTTTTTGCCCTGCATTTACACTTGCACGTGTTAAGCCTTCAAGTGCTGTAATACCTACAAGTGGAATAGCGGCTGCTTCTTTCATGCTTAGGTTTTTAGGTTTGTGAGCGATTAAGCGCTTATCAGCAAGAATAAACTCAGCAAGTGTACCGGGTAAATCGCCTAGGCCACCAGCACAACCATATACTTCATCACCTACTGCAAAGTCTGTTACGCCTTCGCCAACAGCTTCAACGGTGCCTGCAAAGTCCATCCCTAAAATGCCCGGTAATTCTGGAGCAAAGGGCAAGTCAGCACCCATTTGACGAATCATCATATCAATTGTATTTACGCTTGTTGCCGCTATACGAACTAACACATTACCTGCTGTTACTTGTGGTTTTGCAACCTCTGTTGCTACAAATTCTTCAGTGCCACCAAAATTATTAATTATCATTGCTTTCATGGGTATTGCCTCTGTTATCTGTTGATAAGTCATTATGTAGTGAAGTTTCATTGTAGACACCCGCTTTACAAATGATAATAAGGCTAAATAAACAATCAGTTTCAAAATAATATTGATAATAGTGTTTAGGTATCTCCCATCCTTTTTAAAAATAGGGATTAAGGCAAACCCTACCCAGTCGTTGCGCTATACCCATTTAGGTTTGCTGTGGTTGATTTATGGTTGTGTAAACCCCAGAGTAATAAATGAAAAGGTAGTAATTCACTTAAATAACTCATTTATCCTACTAAGGAGCGACTATGTTAGGCGAAGACCACTCACTGACCAATGACTTTCCACAGTACCTAAATACCATTGCAGAGCTAAATAAAAACGATACAGAATTTGCCAAAAAGGCAGATAAATACGACAAGCTAGATAAAGAAATACGCACTTTAGAGCTTAAAGATGCGCCCATTAGCGACGAGCAAATGAATCAGCTAAAGCATGAGCGTTCAGAATTAAAAGACTGGTTATACGAGCGTTTACAGCAAGAGTAATATTGCACAAAAAAAAGAGTTCACCGTTAGGTGAACTCTTTGACGATCAACAAAGGGTAAAACATTTAAAGCACATATCGGCTTTATAAAAAACGACTAGGTCTTATTAGGCATGAGTAAAATTTTTCGCATTAATAGCCCACTAGCTATCAACATTTAGCTGAGTAAGCAGGCTATCTAACGTATCAACTAACTGTTGATTTTTATCCGGGTTGAGCGCATCTGGATGCGGCGGTGCAAAGCGCTCTGCATCGTTATCGAAATAAAGGCCAGTGGCATCTTTAAATTCGTCACTTAATGCAGCGCGGCAAAAAATATCGGCGCCTAGTTTTAAGTCGCCACCAGCAAGCCCGTAGGCATCTTTTACCATTTTACTACCTAGTAACGACTTAGGATTTACTGCAACGACTAATGGCCCGTTACCTTTAAGTGCTAAACCTAAGTGACGCGACCACATAGTGATAGCCAATTTGCTTTGCGCGTAAGCTGCGCTATCTGACAGTGGCTTTTTGCCCACTAACGAGTCAAAGTTAACGCTGGTTTGTGCAGCCGATGACACGTTAACCACACGTGATTGCGTGTTCATTACAGGCAGTAACGCTTTAGTAAGTAAATAAGACGCTAACGTATTAACTGCAAAACGTGCATCTAGCCCATCTACAGTGGTGATATTAGGCAATTTATATACACCGGCGTTATTAATAAGTACATCGAGTGTTTTATTCGCGTTTTGTAAGTCGGCTAACACTGACTGAGCTAATGTGTTTACTTGCGCCATATCGCTTAAATCAGCAATGTAGGTCGCTGTGCTTGCTTGCGGGTAATCAGCGTTTAGGCTTGCTTGTACGGCCTTTAACTTGTCTTGGTTGCGCCCGTGCAATAATACAGTATGCCCTTGCGCTAACAACATTTTAGCGGTCTCTAGGCCAATACCGTCGGTGGCACCGGTTAATAAAATTGTTTTTTTCATGTTGATCAATCCTTCTCTATTAAGACTAGCCCATTGCATTAATGCCAAATTACACAGGCATTAACTCACTGCTATTTGTTTATATTAGCACCCCTTTTAACGACTAATAATTAGTGACTCAGTAGAATCAGTTTATAGAATTAATTGATAAACCTAGGCACCTTTATTAAGTAGGCATAGCACTGTGCCTTTGCTAGGGCGAATTTTAAGCGTTTATTTGAAATAACGAGCAATCATAACTATTGTTTTTAAATTACCTTAATAGTAGTATTTATCATATAAATACACTTTTCGAGAAAACACATGAAAGTTTTAGTTACAGGCGGTATGGGTTATATAGGTAGCCACACATGTATTGCCCTTCATGAGGCAGGCATTACCCCGGTTATTTACGACAACTTATCTAACGCAAGCCCCCGTGTGCTTGATCAACTCGAAAAAATTACCGGTACTCGTTTTGAGTTTATTTTAGGTGACATTCAAGACGAGCAGCAGTTTAAACTTGCCCTTAAACACAGCAAGGCAGAGGCTGTATTTCACTTTGCAGCGCTTAAAGCGGTAGGTGAATCAACCGAGCAACCACTGCGTTATTACCAAAACAATGTGTCAGGCACATTAAGCATGCTACAAAACATGCAAGAGGTAGGCGTAAACCATATTATATTTAGCTCATCAGCCACTGTGTATGGCGAGCCAGATTACCTCCCTATTGATGAAAAGCACCCTATACGCGCTACTAACCCTTACGGTTGGACCAAAGTTATGGTTGAACAAGCCATGCAAGACGTATGTAAGGCTAACAGCAAATTTATGGGTATAGCGCTTCGTTACTTTAACCCAGTAGGTGCTCACCCAAGCGGTTTATTAGGCGAAAGCCCAAATGGTATTCCAAATAATTTAATGCCTTTTATTGCCCAAACTGCGGTAGGCAAACGTGAAGTGGTTAATATTTTTGGTGACGACTACGACACTAAAGATGGCACTGGCGTGCGCGACTATATTCACGTTTTAGATTTAGCTAAAGGCCATGTAGCAGCCTTTATGCAGCACAAAACAGATACTGCCTTTCATGCCTATAACCTAGGCACAGGGCAAGGTTATTCAGTACTTGATATGATCAACGCTTTTAGCGCATCAGCCAATAAAGATATTCCTTATAAAATTGCACCGCGCCGTGCAGGCGATATTGCCTGTAATTACGCCGATGCCACAAAAGCGCAAACCACACTTAACTGGCACGCAGAACTAACACTAAGCGACATGACAAACGATACATGGCGCTGGCAAACTAATTACCCAAGTGGGTTGGAGAGTTAACATGGCTTTATTAGAAAGTACTCACAGACGTAAAAACCCGCTAACGGGGCGTTGGGTATTAGTATCACCGCATCGTAATAATCGCCCGTGGTTAGGCGCAACAGAAGCAGTAAACGAAAGCGTACTGCCAAAACACGATGAAAGCTGCCCACTTTGCCCAGGTAACACCCGTGCAAATGGCGATAGCAATCCAGATTACAAATACACCCATGTATTTAAAAATGACTTTGGCGCTCTGACACCTAATGAAAGCGAGCAAACGCAAAGCTTAGCGTCAGACAGCGATTTATTTATTGCTGATGAAGCAAGTGGCGAATGCCGTGTTATTTGTTTTTCGCCAGAACATAATAAAACGCTGCCAGAGCTTGAGCACGGTGCCTTACACGAAGTCGTAAAAACCTGGAAAGACAACTACACAGAACTTGCACAGCACTATGAATGTGTTCAGGTATTTGAAAATAAAGGCGAGATAATGGGTTGCTCGCAACCTCACCCCCATGGCCAAGTATGGGCTCACTCGCACTTATCAACCGAAATAGAAGCCGAAGATACCCAGCAGCTTGCTTATTATAAAAAGCATGGCAGCGCAATGCTTGCCGATTACGTGCAAAAAGAGCAAGCAGATAAAACTCGCGTCGTATTTGAAAACGAGCACTGGCTTGTTGTAGTGCCATTTTGGGCAGCATGGCCGTTTGAAACACTGCTTGTAACTAAAGATAACATTCAAAACTTTAGCCAGCTAAACGATGCGCAAACAGACGCCCTAGCACAGGCACTAAAAGTATTAACGACTAAATACGACAACGTATTTAATTGTAGCTTCCCGTATTCTATGGGGTGGCACAATGCCCCCGCTAATCGAGGCTCAGATGAGCAACATTGGCGCTTACATGCTCATTTTTACCCGCCGCTACTTCGCTCTGCTACCGTGAAAAAACACATGGTTGGCTACGAAATGCTAGGCGAAAGCCAGCGCGATTTAAGCGCAGAAACAGCTGCCTCTATTTTACAAGCAGCCAGTACCACACACTACAAAAAAACAGCAGGACACACAGATGACGCTTAACGATTTTAAACAACACTTTTTATCACTGTACGGTGCGCCTGCTCAAGGTATTGCTGCTGCACCTGGGCGTGTAAACCTCATTGGCGAATTTACCGATTACAATGACGGCTTTGTATTTCCGTGCTCGTTAGAGTTTCGTACTCAAGTTATGTTTAAAGAGCGCGACGACAACATAATTACCGTGCATTCGTTAAATTACCCAGGCGAAAAAGACAGCTTTAGTGTTGATGAAGACATCAGTGAAGGACAATCGCAATGGGGCAACTATATTCGTGCCGTGGCATTTGTATTAAAGCGTGCAGGCCACACTTTACGTGGCGCCGATTTACTTATTGACAGTAACTTACCACAAGGCAGTGGTTTATCGTCATCGGCCGCATTAGAAGTAGCCATTGGTGGTATGTTTAACCATATTGCACAACTAGGTTTAAGCGAAGAAAAAATTGCATTACTAGGCCAAGAGGCCGAAAACGACTTTATGCATTGCCAATCGGGCATTATGGATCAGCTTATTTCGGCAAAAGGCGAAAACGGTCATGCTCTTTTAATTGACTGTGAAAACCTAGCCACTGAGTCTGTAAAAGTACCGGATGATTTAAACATTGTTATTGTTAACTCTAACTACCCACGTAAGTTAGTAGATAGCGAATACAACCAACGTCGTGTTGACTGTGAGCAAGCAGCTGCAAAAATGAACGTAGCTACACTTCGTAAAGCCACTATGGCTACGCTTGAAGCAACAAAAGATGCATTAAGCGAAAACGAGTACAAACGTGCACACCACGTAATTAGCGAAAATGAGCGTGTAATTGCAGCAACTAAAGCGCTGCAAAATAACGACATTGATACGCTGCGCGAGCTAATGGCGGCATCGCACCAATCGCTTAAACATTACTTTGAAGTAACCGTGCCAGCGACCGACGGCCTAGTCGAAATTTGTAAAGAAGCCATGGGCGAACGCGGTGCAGTACGTATGACCGGCGGCGGCTTTGGCGGTGCGATTGTATGTTTATGCCGTGATGCAGAAGTCCCCCTTATTAAAGCAGCGGTTGAACAGCACTACTTTGAACGCTTTAACTTAAATGCCGACATTTACGTATGTTCAGCAGGTTCAGGATTACAAATTACGTCTTTTTAAACATCA
Organism: Pseudoalteromonas sp. P1-7a; assembly: GCF_001401855.1. Lineage (NCBI taxonomy): Bacteria > Pseudomonadati > Pseudomonadota > Gammaproteobacteria > Alteromonadales > Pseudoalteromonadaceae > Pseudoalteromonas > Pseudoalteromonas sp. P1-7a. The sequence continues at coordinate 49,233 of NZ_LKDU01000008.1, forward strand.
TTAAGGAATAAGCATGGCAAAGGTTAATTGGGGTATTATTGGGTGTGGCAATATTGCTCACACCTTTGCTAAAAGCATTACGCATTGCGCCAATGCTCAGCTTATTGGCGCAGCATCTACAAGCGAGCAGCGCGCAAATGAATTTGCCACACACTATTGTATTAAAGGCTATGAGAGCTATCAAACTCTTATGCAATGCCCACACATTGACGCCATTTATATTGCCAATACCCACGAGCAACACTTTAAAACCATTGCGCAATGCTTAATGCACAATAAGCATGTACTCAGCGAAAAACCCATTACGGTTAATGCACAGCAACTCACTACCCTTAGCCAGTTAGCCGAGCACCAAAACTGCTTTTTAATGGAAGGTGTATGGATGCGCTTTTTACCTGCCATAGTAAAACTGCAGCAGCTATTAAGCGAGGGCGTAATAGGCAAAGTACACAGTGTGAATGCCAACTTTAGCTTAGCGGGCAACTTTGCTGACTCGCACCGCTTAATGAACCCAGCGACCGCAGGTGGCGCATTGCTTGATTTAGGTATTTACCCTATATCAATTGCCGATGTGGTATTTAATAAAGCCCCTGAGCAAATTAAATCATTAGTACATAAAAGCACAACTGGCGTAGATGAGCGCAGTGTAACCCTTATAAATTACGGCCAAGGGCAATTTGCACAGCTTAGTAGCGCATTACAACAAAGTGGCCCTACCGAAGCCTGTGTTTTAGGGGAGCACGGATATATTCGCATTGCTGACTTTGTCGGTGCGCAGTCGTTAGAGCTTCATTTAAACGCACAACAAGTGCAGCATTTTGATTTTAGCTTTAATGACGATGAAAACTTTAAATTTGAAATTGCTCACGTTAGCGAATGTATTTTACAACAACAAACACAAAGCAATGTATTACCACTGAGTACCAGCCTGCGGGTAATGCACATAATGGATACGCTTCGTGCGCAGTGGCAGCTTAAATACAGTGATAGCGTTGAAACCCATGAGCTAGGTTAATAATAAAAAATACACTCAACAAGGATACACAATGACAAGCACACACACTTTAAAGGCGCTTTCAAAAGCCTTGCTGCTAGCGACTGGCTGCTTAACAGCAAGTACTGTTTTTGCAGCTCAAAAAACGCCTGAGCAACTCTACCCACCTTTAACCAGCGAAGTACTTCCTGAGCTTGCTGCTAAAGGGAGCTACAGCGTTGGCGTACAAACGCTTGATTTAGTAAATCCCGCACAGTTTGACCCTGCAACCCAAACTCAAAAAGATCGCCCCTTAAAGGTAGAAGTGTGGTACCCGGCAGCAAACAGTGCAAACGCTCCCTTAACCAGCTACAGCGACATAACCCGTACAGGTAAAGGGTTTACCTTACAAGCTGATGCCATGCGCGATGTAGCTATAAATAACAAAGAGCACTATCCCGTTATTGTGCTCTCGCACGGGTATACCGGCTATCGTACAATTATGTATTACTTGGGCGAACATTTAGCATCGCACGGATACATTGTGGCAGCCATAGATCATACCGACTCAACCAATGCCGATGTTGATTTTAAAAATGCGCCGTTTTCGGGCTTTTTTAGTACCCTTATTAACCGCTCACGCGATCAGCAATTTGTACTTAACTACTTTAATGAACAAAACAACTTTGCCAGCAAGCAAGTAGATAACAAAAACACAGGCGTAATTGGTTACTCTATGGGTGGTTTTGGCGCAGTTAATACGATTGGTGGCTGCTATGATTTTAACGAGCAAACTACCGCCATGTTTACCGGTATAAAAGACCCTGCACAAATTAAGCAAGTGCAGCAATTACTCAATAGCTGTGCTGGTGGGCAATATAAAAACCCACAAGTAGATACACGCATAAAAGCTATGGTGGCCTTTGCGCCTTGGGGCGGGCAACATAACTTATTTAATGCCAGTGCTATGCAAAACATAAAAGTGCCTTCGCTTTATGTAGCGGGCAGCTTAGACGATATATCCGGCTATGAAGGTATTAAACACCTTTATGACCAAACGGGCAGCAAAGATAAGTACATGCTTACCTACAAAAACGCCCGCCATAATATTGCGCCGCACCCTGCACCTGCTATTGCCAAACGTAGCAGCGAGTTAGATATAGGCCATTACTACGAGCCATCGTGGTCAATGCGCACCCTAAACGAGACCAACAAACACTTTGTACTTGCTATGATGGATTGCCATGTAAAAGGCATTGCAAGCCAATGTGAATACCTAGACTTACCACAAAACGGCGACCAAGCTATTGTTGATGGTAAGCCACTGCCACAATGGCACGGGTTTGATAATCGTTTTTCTACAGGTATGGATTGGCAACAAGCTAAACCACACACCAAGTAATATTAAGCTTTAAGCGGCTATTTTTATAAATAGCCGCACTCGGACTTAAAATAATGCTGCTATAAACACCTGTTATTTAAAAGAGTTAGCAAATAAAAACAGTATGTTTGTTTTTTAAACGGCTATTTTAAGAAAAAATCGTTGCCATTAATCTTAGTTAAAGGCAATCTAGTCATATATAAGATAAGATAAATAACACAAATATCATGTCCAAATACATACTCTCAATTGATCAAGGAACCACAAGCTCTCGGGCCATCTTGTTTACAAAAGATGCAGACGTTTTTGGTACAGCACAGCAAGAATTTTCGCAGCATTTTCCGCAAAATGGCTGGGTAGAACACGACCCTAACGATATTTGGCAAACCGTGCTAAGTACCAGCCGCAAAGTGCTAGCCGATAAAAACGTAAAGCCTGAAGAAATTATTGCCATTGGTATCACCAACCAACGTGAGACCACCTTAGTGTGGAACAAAAAAACCGGCAAACCAATTTATAACGCCATTGTGTGGCAAGACCGCCGCACCAGCGATTACTGCGAAAGCCTAAGCACTGACGAGCTTTGCCAAACCATAAGCGATAAAACCGGCTTACTACTAGACCCGTATTTTTCGGCTACTAAAGTACGCTGGATTTTAGACAACGTAGAAGGCGCACGCGAACAAGCCCTTGCAGGCGAACTGGCTTTTGGCACCGTTGATACCTATTTACTTTGGCACCTAACGGGTGGCAAAGAGCACCGTACCGATGCAACTAACGCATCACGCACTATGTTATTTAATATCCATACTCAGCAATGGGATCAAGAGTTACTCGATTTATTCGAAATTCCTGAATCTATGCTGCCGCAAGTAATGGACTCAGCCGACGAATTTGGCTCAACCAGCGACGATATTTTTGGCGCGCCAATACGTGTATGTGGTATTGCCGGCGACCAACAAGCAGCCCTTGTGGGCCACGCATGTTTTGAACAAGGCATGGCGAAAAGCACCTATGGTACGGGCTGTTTTTTAATGCTTAATACCGGCGAAAAAGCGCTTACTTCTGAAAACCGCTTACTGACTACGGTTGCTTATAGATTAAATGGCAAGCCAACTTACGCCATTGAAGGCAGTATTTTTATGGCAGGCGCCACTATGCAGTGGATTGTTGAAGGCTTAAAACTATTAAGTCATGCCGGCGAGAGCGAATCGTTAGTAAAAGATGTACCGCTCGACCATGGGGTATTTTTAGTGCCTTCGTTTACAGGTTTAGGTGCGCCGTATTGGGACCCAAATGCACGGGGCGCTATTTTAGGTTTAACGCGCGACTCAGGCATTAGCACCATTGTTGCTGCGGCGTTGCAATCGGTTGGATATCAAACCAAAGACTTACAAAAAGCAATGGAGCGTGATGGCCTACGCCCAAGCGTGTTAAGGGTTGATGGCGGTATGGTTAAAAATAACTGGGTACTTGCCTTTTTATCAAACATTTTAGGCGCAACCGTAGAGCGCCCAACAGTGACCGAAACCACCTCTTTAGGCGTAGCATACTTAGCAGGCCTACAAACCGGTGTGTATGAGTCAACGGAGCAATTAGCAAAAATGTGGACCTGTGACCGTCGCTTTGAGCCAGTTATGAGCGCTGACGAGCGTAATGATTTATACGCAAAATGGCAGCACTGTGTAGCGCAAGTTCGTTTATCTAGTGACGATTGCCAACAGCAATAAAAACTAGCCGCTAATTAAGTTGGCGGCTTATCAAACATAAACAAAGTCAGCTAAATAGCGCGTTGTACGCTGTATGTTTTAAAAAGATCAGGATTAAAAATTAACACACAAAAAGCGCGGTTATCTATTGTCAAATAAGAACCGCCGCTTTATGATGTTATATGTCTTATTTATATTACAAATAAAAAGGTTAGCTCGGTGGAATTAGCAGATAACGAATACGACTTACTTGTCGTCGGTGGCGGTGTAAACGGCACTGGAATAGCAGCTGATGCAGCAGGCAGAGGATTAAAGGTGCTTTTGTGCGAACAATCAGACCTTGCCAGTGCAACGTCTTCAAATAGTTCTAAGCTGATCCACGGCGGTTTACGCTACCTTGAGCATTACGAATTTAGATTAGTAAAAGAAGCACTTGCAGAGCGTGAAGTGCTGCTTAAAAATGCCCCGCACATTATGTGGCCGCTCACCTTTAGGCTACCGCACCAATCGCACCTACGCCCAGCATGGATGATCCGCATTGGCTTATTTATGTACGACAACCTAGCTAAGCGCGAAACACTTGCTGGTTCGCGTGGCATTAAGTTTGGTGAAAACAGCGTATTAGAACCTTCAATTACAAAAGGGTTTGAATACTCAGATGGCTGGGTTGATGACTCTCGTTTAGTTATTTTAAACGCCCTAGCCGCTCAAGATAAAGGCGCGACCATTGCTACGCAAACCAAGTGTGTCAGTGCAAAACGCATTGATAACCAATGGCAGGTAACGCTTGAGCAACCGCAAACTAAGTCGCAACAGACGATTAAAGCCAAAGGCATTGTAAATGCCGCAGGTCCGTGGGTTGCTAAACTATTTGACGAAGCCCTGATAGAAAAGTCACCTCAAAATATTCGCCTTGTAAAAGGCAGCCACATTGTAGTGCCGCGAATTCACGATGAAAAACAAGCATATATTTTACAAAATAAAGATCAGCGTATTGTGTTTGTTATACCGTTTGAAGATGATTACTCACTGGTAGGCACCACCGATGTTGAACACAAAGGCGCAGCGCAAGATGTGAAAATCAGCGATGAAGAAATCGACTACTTAATTAATATTACTAACAGCTACTTTAAAAACCACATTAAGCGCGAAGACATAGTACATACCTTTTCGGGTGTGCGCCCACTGCTTGATGACGAGTCAGTTAATGCACAAAAAGTAACGCGAGATTACAAGTTAGAGCTATCAAGCGAAGGCAAACACACACCCCTATTAAGTGTGTTTGGTGGTAAAATTACTACCTACCGTAAACTTGCCGAAGCTGCGGTGAATAAACTTGAAGAGTTTTACCCGCAAATGAGTGCAGCATGGACTAAACACAGCGCACTGCCTGGTGGCGATTTTAGCTCGGTAGAAGCACTCACTAATGAGCTTAAAACGGCTTATAGTTGGTTACCAGAGATCACTCTTAAACGTTTTGTACGTACCTACGGGACTCGTGCAAAATTAATTTTAGGCAATGCAACCCAGCTAAGTGATTTAGGCCAAGACTTTGGCCATGGCTTATTTGCAGCAGAAGTCGATTACTTACTAAACGAAGAATGGGCGGGCAACGCTTACAATATTTTATGGCGCAGAAGTAAATTAGGCCTGCGTTTTAATGACGCGCAAGTGGCCACGCTTAATCATTATATTGCGCAAAACCAAGGGGCTAAAACAGCCTGACAGCAGGCTACAGCCAATTTCCCCCTTACTTAATTTAAGAACTAGCCCCCAATAATTGCACAATCAATATTAGGGGCTTTTTATATCTACTTGATTTTATTACTATTAAATAAGTAGTTAAAACCACTTAACGTAGCCTCTTTCACGTCAAACTCTAAACATTGCACACCAATGCAATTTAACGCATGGGTAAAACAGGTATTTAGTTGCTCTGTGCCAATAACCACCACTTTAGAGTTATTCACTAATTGCCATTCGCTGGCATGGCGTGCTGCGCGTACATCACTACCTATTAACACGCCCGACAAATACGCCTTGGCTTGCACGGGGGTTAGCTCTTTAGAAAGCTGGCGCGTACGGACACTAAAAATACCATGCGCCAAATTACCGCTGTCACTGCCTAGGGTAAGTTCACAACCTTGCTCAAAGGCATGCCAATCAAACTCCCCTGCCTCACAATCGTTAGGAATAAGTACACTTTGATGGCATAGCAAGTCGTATAATTCGCCCGTCATTGCGGTTTTAAAACAGATAATATGGCCATCTTTTAACAGCACCCATTTAGTATGGGTACCGGGTAAACAAATGAGTACCTCACCGTGCTGATAGGTCGGATTTTGTTTTAAAAACCCTAAAATTTGCAGTTCTTCGCCGCGCATTACATCAAATAAATTGTTTTTTAATGTACACTTTGTGCCAGGCAAGGCACTGACTTTATTACCTGCGCAATCAAAGTTAATTGCGCCACTGAGTAGGCTTTCGGGGTTTATAGGGCACGCCAAATAAGGGGTCTCTTTCCAGCCAATACTTGAGGTGATTTGCCCAGCCATATAAATAGGTAAAACGCCGTATTCACTGGTCCATGGTGCAACGACACCAATTAAAGTGTGTTCAAAATTTTGTTTATCTCTAATCACACCTGGGCCGTCGCGCTGAGCAATTAGCGTTAATTGCCCTGTGGTATTTACGCTGCATAAATAAGCGCGTAAATGACTCGTGCCCCAATCTACGGCTATAAAAAGGTTTAAGTGCTGCAACTTAGAGCCTCCCACCGTCAATTTTAATGCCTTGACCTGTGATCATACTGCTTTCGTCGGCAGCTAAAAAAAGTGCCAAGTTAGCCACATCTTCAGGGGTTACTAACTTTTTAAGTGCCATGGCTTCCATCCACTTCACTTGCTCTTCTTTAGTAAACCAACTGGCTAATTGGCGGTCGGTGGCAACCCAACCCGGCAAGATAGCATTTACTCTTATGCCAAACTCACCATAATCGCGAGCAAGTGCCTTAGTCATGCCGATTAAGCCAGCCTTTGCTGTAACATAACCCGCCATTTGCGGCTGCCCCATAATGGCATTGATAGAGCTAAAATTAATAATACTCCCCGCGCCTTCGCTTTTCATAAAAGACATAGCAACTTGCGAGGCAAAAAACGCCGGATTTAAGTTAATTTGTAGGCATTGGTCCCAATCTTGGACAGTAACATCTTCACTGGCTTGGCGGCGGTCGTTGGCTACATTGTTTACCAGAACATTGATAGCCCCTAGTTCAGCACATGCATCTACCAAAGATTGCTGCAAAGCATTTGAGTCGGTAACATCAACCTGTCTAAACCATAATTTAGCGTTAGGCAATGAGGCAATAAGAGATTGAGCAGCGTCGTTATTAATATCTATAAAGGCTATTTTGGCAGACTGAGCGGCAAATGCTTTTACCATTGCTCGGCCAATGCCTGAAGCCCCCCCAGTAATAAAAACAACTTTGCCAGAAATACTGGGGTACTGAGCGTGATTATTCAAATGCGTTTCTCCATAATACAAACTGCTTCTCTTAGTACTTATAATTATTTGCTAAAGAGATTACTATTACAGCTGTGTTAAAATACTTGCCTTTAGCAAAGTTTATAACATATCCTTTCGTACATTAATATGATATATGATATATAATAAAGCAATAACTCACTCGGATACCGCTCAATGAAAAGCCAACCTCGTCAAAACTTAACACAACAATTAACCCATGATTTAGGCTTTGCAATTGTGCGTGGCGTATACCCAGTTAACGAAGGCCTGCCCTCAGAAGCTGACCTATGCGTAAAATACGATGTGAGTCGCAGTGCCACGCGCGAAGCCGTCAAAATGCTCTCTGCTAAGGGTTTAATATCTTCTCGCCCTAAGCAAGGTATTCGCGTACTGCCAGAAAGCAGCTGGAATATGTTTGACACCGACGTATTACGCTGGATTTTAAGCAGTAAACCGTCACTTTCTTTATTAAAAGAGTTTACACAAGTACGTGTAGCACTTGAGCCACAAGCTGCCGCCTTAGCTGCTGAAAATGCCAGCGCCGAACAACTTGCTGAAATAGACAACGCACTTGCCCGTATGGCCGATGCAGATCAAGGCTTAGATGACCCATTAGAGGCAGATATTGCTTTTCATACTAGTATTTTAGTGGCCAGTAATAACCGTTTTTTTGTGCAGTTAACAGAATTTATTAGCACCGCGCTACGTGTAAGTATTCGCTATACCAATCATATTAAAGGTGTGCCAGGGGCGGACGTTGCAAAGCACGCTGACATTTTAGATACGATTAAATCGCGTAACCCAGAGCGCGCTAAACAAGCAGTAGAAACCATTTTAGAAGAAGCGCTTGAGCTGATTGAATCTAAACTCGATTAATAATTTTTCGAGTAATTAAAAAGGGAGCTAATGAGCTCCCTTTTTGCTGCTTGCTATACTTTAGTAAGCTCAAAAATAAGCGATGTTTGCGGGAATGAAATTGGCATTTGTAGGCCAAATTCCATCAGCGCTTCACCGGTAAATGTTTGTCCGTTAACAGCGGCAATAGACGAAGGTCGGTATTCTTCAAATTTAACAGGCCACACTAAATTAAGTGTGTACTGCGTATCTGCATCTAAACCAACAAAACGAAGCTTATTAGGCGCAGTGCGCGGTGTTTCGCGTACACTGTTATACGCAAATAACGCTTTTGATTTTTGCTCGTCGATTAAACCAAAGTTAATTGATAAATCGTCGCTATCGAGGCGATACAAATCGGCTGCATGAATAAAGTCACGGTGCTCTTTGTGTAGCGCAATAGCCGCTTTAAGCGCATTGTATTCATGATCGGTCAGTTCCCGTGGGTCCATTTCAATACCCATGTGGCCAAACAGTGATACCGCAGCACGCATTTCAATACTGACATTACGCCCTGTGATATGACAATCACGCGGTCCTACGTGTGCACCCATAACCGATGATGGAAAGAAGAAAGAACAACCACGTTGAATTTCAAGACGGTCAAGTGCATCGTTAGAATCTGACGTCCATACACGGTCTGTGTGTGCAAGCACGCCGTAATCTACACGGGCACCGCCTGATGAGCAGCTTTCAATTTCAAGGCCTGGGTGCGCCGCTTTAATGCGGTCAATTAAACGATACAGTGCCAGTGTTTGCTGATGCACTGCAGGCTTGCCTGAGAAGTTACCCGCGTGGTTAATATCGCGGTTCATATCCCATTTAATGTACTTAATTGTTGGGTATTCAACTAAAATGTCATCAATCGCTTTGTATAGGTATTCAACAACCTCTGTACGCGTTAAATCAAGCACCAGCTGGTTTCTAAAGCTAAGTTGTTCGTTATTTTCTGAGCCTAATACCCAATCAGGATGAGCGCGGTATAAGTCACTGTCAGGGTTTACCATTTCAGGTTCAAACCAAATACCAAACTCCATGCCTAAACTGTTTACATGATCAATCACTGGCGATAGGCCGTCTGGATAAATTTCGTAATCTACTGTCCAATCACCTAAGCCTGCATAATCACCACGGCGGCCTTTAAACCAACCGTCGTCTAGTACAAAACGCTCCACACCTAATGGCGCTACTTTGTCGGCTAATTGCTTTAGCGTGTCTACATCGTGGTCAAAATAAATGCCTTCCCACGTGTTGTAATGCACAGGGCGTGTTTTTTCGCGCTGTGCTTGGCTAAGTAAGTTAGCTTTAACAAAACGATGAAAATTACGCGACAGTGCACTAAAGCCGTCGCTCGAAAACGAGCCATAAATACTTGGGCTTTGATACGTTTGGCCTTTGGCAAGGGTAAGCTCGCCAGGTAATAATAACTCGCCCATTTGCACATAACGGCGCCCTTCAGGTAGTAGCTCTGCACGTAGCTTATTGTTACCGCTCCAACCTAAATGAAAGCCGTAACACTCACCTTGTTGCTCGCCTGCGCCTTCAGCGTGTACTAGTAAACCAGGGAATACATCGTGCGAGGTTTTACCTTTACGGTTTTCGCGAACAAAGCTGCCTAGCACTAAATCAACCGATTGGCGTTGAAATTCGTTAGACCAACGCCCTTCAAAGCTCACTAGCTTGTTCATGCTATCGGGTAATTGGAACGTGGGTGCGGCGCAAAAATTAACGCTTAACGGTGCATCACTTAAATTAGTTAAAACCGTGTGCGCACTTAGTACATCGGTGTGGCTATCAAGCGTTATACTGTGCACAACTTCAATACCGCGAAGCTCATCTACGCTTACAAACTCAAGGGTTGACGCACAAGGCTGACGAACTTCTTGAAGCTTTGGCCCAACTGACCAAGCAATTGTGTCGTTGCTCAACTCTAAACCGGGTGCACCAGTAAAACCTTCACCTAATAGCGGAGAAAGAGAAATAGGTGCTTCTTCAACCACGGCACATTTTACTTCCTGACGAGTCGCAAGCTGAGTTAGCATTGTTTCAGTTGTTTGCTCAGATAAACGCTTACCAAAATAAAGTAACGCTGGGGTTTTGCTCTGGCAGTCGAAAATAACGGTGCAGTTTGCGCTGTCTAATCGAAAGAATGGTTTAATATCAGCCATGATTCTCCTGTCCTCTTTAATGAAGATGAGTTTAATACGCGAGTACATTATTTGTGTGCTTACTCGCCGCTTACTGCATCAAATTGCAGTCAGTGATTTTAAAATAATAGTATATATCATACAAATTACTTTTAGATAGTGTTTACACTGTAATTTAGCCAATATTATTACTGGCTGTACCAGTAATTAAATTAAACTGAGGTTAAAAAATTTAACAACACCTTCAGCAATATTTATTTAGCAGACTTTCAGCCAGGGCAATTTTGTAATATCTCTGCGTAGTTAGCGCTCAAAGTCGCAACGAGTGATAGGTGGATTTTCTACGTGTAGTGTAGGTTAATTTAATAAATAAAAATCGGCCTAAGTTACCTTAGGCCGATTTAGTAATGTGTTAACTGGCTAATAAAAAGTAATGTAACTTTTTACTGCTGGTTATTTTGGTGCGTGCACTTGGGGCGTATCTTCAATAACGGGAGATTTACCTGACCACTGTGCATTTAAACCAAATACCACTTTATTAACGGTTAGTGCAAAGGCTACACAAACAATAAGTGTAATTGGCATTAAGTGAATATAGTGTAGTTCCGTATGTAGCGGCGAGTTTTCAAATGTCAGCATGCCATACATAACCACACCTAAAATAACCGCGGCAATACCTGCACGCGCATCCACATTTTTAAACAATAAGCCCACGACAAAAATTGAGAATATAGGCATACTTAATAAGCCGTTTAACTGTTGTAGTAAGTTAATAATGCTGTCGGCTTGCTGGTAAATAGGCACAAGCACAAGCGTTAAACTAGTAAGTAACAACGTAACGTAGCCACTTAGCTTTACTACACTTGGTTCTTTATTAAAGTATGCTTCGTGAATATCACACACATATAATGCAGTTGCAGAGTTTAATAAGCTGTTATAAGTAGAAAGCACTGCTGCTGCCATTGCTGCAGCAAACACACCCGTTAACCATGCGGGCATTACGTCTCCTACAATTCGGCCATAAGCTGCATCGCCAATGTCGCCATACAGTTTGTACGAAATAATACCCGGTAACACCACAATTGCCGGAACAATTAAAAAGCGAATACCCGCTGCTGCAAATATCCCTTTTTGCGCTTCTTTAACGTTTGGCGCAGCCATCGCACGCTGGGTAATGGTTTGGTTAGTTCCCCAGTAATACATTTGAATAAAGATCATACCGGTTAAAAGCGTAGGCCATGGGATTGGCGAGTCAGCGTCACCAATAAGTGTTAAGCGCTCTTGTGGAATGTCGCTAAAGTCGTAATCAATCGCATTAAGCGCTAAAAATACAACCAGTATTGCCATACCTAACACTAATAAACCATTATAAGTATCTGATACAGCAACCGCGCGTAAGCCTCCAAAAAATGCATAAATAGCGCCTACCAATGCAAATGCGGTCGCTATGTACATTAGCGGAATATCAACTTTAAACATGGTTTGCATAAATAGCGCACCAGAATATATAACCGCAGGCATGTAAATTAGCGCGTTACCTAAAAAGAATAAGCCACCAATAACAGCACGAATATGCTTATTGTTGTAGCGTTTTTCTAACAGCTCTGTGGTGGTTGTACAGTTGTACTTGTAATAAACAGGAATAAATACTTTGGCTAAAATAATAAGCCCTAAAATAGCCGCTAATTCCCACCACACGAGCAAAGCCATTTGATTGCCATTCATGCCCACCAGCTGGTCGGTACTTAAATTTGTGAGCGTAATTGAACCTGCAACAAACATCCAAGTAAGGCCACCGCCTGCTAAAAAATACTCTTTTGTTTGATTATCACCACTATTACGGTTTTGGCCTCGGCACTTCCAATATGTAAGCCCACCAATTAAGGCGGTTACAAAGAAAAAAACCACCAACTGCAAAATGTTGTCTGACATGTGTGTGTCTCCAGCGCGTTAAACGCAATGTCTGTCTATGTGAACGTATTAGCCTATGAAGGCTAAATAATAAATTGCACCTTACAGTGCGTGAGCATCTCGACTTAGTTCTAACTTAATTTGTTTTAATGGCATAAGTTCAGGATGCTGGTTATGACGCTTTACTAACGCATTTAACTGAAACAACGAAATAAGCATGCTGTTAAGTACGCTTAGGTAACCTTGTTTGTGTAAATTGGCAATGGTATCGCTGTCTAAAGTTTGCAGTTTATCTTCATCAACAGTGCTCAAACCTTGAATAGTTTGCGCCTCGCCTTGTTCAAACTGCAAAACAATATCTATGTTTTTGATAAGCCCTAAACGGGCAATTTCTTGGGTAAATTGATACGTTTGGTAATCATTTTTTAAATCGTTTTCTAGTAGCTTTTGTTGCGCACTTAAATACAGGCTTGGGTTGCCTTTGGCATCAAATAACGGCTCGCCTTGCTGCGTGTTAACGGCTGAGCTTTGCTCATCAATAGCAATAAAGTAATCACTGCTATTTGCCTCACGAGTGAGTAAATAAAGCGGCTGGGCTTGCATGCACACAGGCGTATAAAGCGCTTGCCAGTGATTGTTACTCACAAATAAACTTTGCCCAGCACTAAAGCTGGTTAAGCCCGAAATAGTGTAGCTGCCGTTGTGTGCATTACGCGCTATAAAAATAGGTAAATCGCAGGCAGCTTTTGCTACTTCGTTTGCACGTAGATTGACTAAATGCTGTGTTTTTGCGTATTCAACACCCGCATTAGGGTTAATTTTTATTGCTTGGTGTTGAGTATTTGATAGTTCACTAATTGCCATAGTTACACATCCTTAAACTGGGTTAGCCGCAAGCCACTGCTCAATATAAGCACGGTGAGGCGGCAACGTTTGCAACATCTGCTGTGTAAGCTGGCTGTTACGTTCAATTATTTGGTTTGCTTGCGCATCGTTTGAGTACAAATACGCTTGCTTAGTAAAGTCAGGCTTAAAGCCCATACCGTATAAAACATACTGGTAACTGGCAGCAGGAAATAGCTCTAATGCGCCATGAAAATCTTGAATAAGTGGACCACGTGCGCCCCAAAGCAATAAGTCTTCTTGTAAGCTTTGCGGAATGCTTTGCGTTTGTACGTGCGCTTGCCAATAAGGCTCTGGGCGCTTAGTTAGCATGTAATGTAGTTTTAAAAAGTCGATAATACGCTGCCAGCGATAATCCATTTGTTCATTAAAGCGCTTTGCAACTATGGGCATTACTTGGGTATCGGCTGGCATATGCTCTGCAACAAAGCGAGAGGAAATTTCAACCAACATAATGGCGGTTGCCTCAAGCGGCTCTACAAACCCTGCCGACATCCCCACTGCAACACAGTTTTTGTGCCAAAACTTTTCTCTGTAACCCGACTCAAAATTTATTTTTCGGGCGGTTAAACCTTTAGCGGCATCACCTAAATAGTTACGTAAGTTTTGTTCGGCTTCTTCATCTGATAAAAACTTGCTTGAATATACATGCCCTACACCACGGCGATGCGTTAGGCCTATATCCCAAATCCACCCAGCATTTTGTGCGGTGGCAATGGTATGACTTGCCAGTGACTCATCGCCTTCTTCATAGGGGACTTGCATAGCTAGGGCGCTGTCGTTAAATAATACGTGGTCCATTTTTTTAAATGGCACGTTAAGGGCTTGGCCTAATAACAGCGATGAAAAACCCGTGCAATCTATGTATAAATCGGCGTTTATGGTGCGGGTTTGATCTTTTAAGGTAAGGGTGTTTATAGCCCCGCTTTCATCAAGCTTTACCTGTTCAACGGTGCCAATAATATGCTCAATGCCTAGTTTGCTCTTACAATGTTGCTTTAATAGTTCCGCAAAGGCACCGGCATCTAAATGATATGCATAATTACAATTAGCTTGATACTCACCTTGTGCAATGCCTCTTGGCGCTAAGTTTGCTTCGCAAATATCGTGCTGAAAATTAGTTTGCTGGGCAAAGTTTTCAACATTATCTAAATAGGGGGCTAAATCTATACGGCCGTAGCCTAGCGGTACCGTAAAGGGATGGTAGTAAAAATCGTTGTTGCCATGTGTCCAGTTTACAAATTTTCCGCCTTGTTTAAAGGTGGCATTACAGGCTTTAAATACGTCCACTTCTCGCAAACCAATTTGCTGAAGCGTGTTTTTCATCGTGGGCCAGGTACCTTCACCTACACCAATTGTTGGAATATCAGATGATTCTACCAACATCACTTTTAAGCCATCACCCTTATTACCTTGGTGATACGAAGCGATAATTGCAGCGCTCAGCCATCCTGCTGTACCGCCACCAATTACGGCGATTGTTTTTATTGCTTTATTCATAACGGACTACTCTTTGAGTACTTTATTGATAACCGATTAGACAACAAATGCCCTTTCGGGCATTTGTTTAAATTAGTCTCATTTTGTGCAAATTAGCTACTAACTTTATTAGTAACAGTACTTATTATGCACTGCAATGAAAACTAAGAGGCTATCGCTGCCTCTGCTATCAATTAAAACGTACCGCGAATACCAAACGCGTAACGTGAGCCATTATCTTCTACAGAGTAGATTTGATTAGCAAAACGGCCCGTTTGCACTAGCTCTTCTTCAGTAATGTTGATGCCTTCGGCAAAAATAGTGAAGTTTTCGTTGATGTCGTAGCTTGCACTAATATCCCATTGACCGTACGTTTCTACGTTCACTGGTTCGCCGTTAAAGCCGTTATCAACTAAGCGTAAAAAGCCTTCACGGTTGTTAAATGCAACACGTGCCTGCCAATTATCTTGCTCGTAAAACAATACTAAGTTTTGCGAATCACCTAAGCCTTCAAGGGCAAATGTTTGTGAAGTATCAGAGCCAACACTAATGTCGCTATCTACTACTGTGGCATTAGCAATAAAACCAAAGCCGTTTTCAAACATATGAGTTACACCGATTTCGTAACCCGTTACCGTTGCAGACTCACCATTTTGCGGGCGGCTCACAGTGTAAACTTCTGAGCTACCGTTAAGCTCGGCATCGGTTTGGTCAGTACAGGTTGTACACGCAAAATCAGGGCCTGTACGGTCAGTCATGTCGTATGTTTCGTCGCCGGTTAGGGTAACAATAAAGTCATCCACTTCTTTACTAAATACGGCAAAGCTAAATAAGTTAGCGTCGTTGTAATACCACTCATAAGAGATATCCCAGTTTTCAGACTGGAACGGCTTAAGAGCTGGGTTACCACCACTTGCTGTTAAGTTTTGACGACGAGGCTCGTTAAACGTGGTCGCAGGTGATAACTGTGACATAGTAGGACGAGTAATACTGTCGTACGCTGCAAAGCGTAAAATCATGTTGTCTTGCAGTTCAAGCTTAACGTTAAACGACGGAAGTAAGTTTGAGTAACTTGTCCCTTCTTTAATGTCTGTTGCCGGGCCAAATACATTTTGGAATAAAGTGGCATCAGAGGTAGGAATAACATCACTGATAAAACTTTGTACAGCAGCTACTTCAATATCTGTTTCTGAGTAACGTGCACCCATGTTAACTGTTACTGGCATATCAGCTAGGTCAAAACCAATGGTAAAGTCCATGTAAAGGCTAGTGATATCTTCGTTAATTGTGTAACGGTTATTTTGTAGTGTTGGCTCAACAGGGAAACCTTGATCAGCTAGGTAATCAAGCATTTTGTCGCCGTCGTAGCTATAAAATGTATCGATCAAACCTGGGAAGTAGTTACTTGCTGAATACGCTTCAAAATCAATTTCATCAAGTGGTGCTTCAGTGCCGTAACCACAAAATTGACATTGGCTACCAAAAATTTGGAAGCTTGATTTTTCACGTTCTTGACGATATGCACCAAAGTTAATGCGATCAACTGGGCCTTTATCTGGTACGTACTCAAAATCGGCTTTAATTTCGGTAATTTCATCTTCATCAGTAAACTGGTTACCAATTTCGTTGTAGTGAAGACGCGCAAGGCTTGCATCTGGCAGCGAGCCATTTTCAAAGCCATCATGCTGTACGGTAGGAACGCTACCGGTGCCATCAAAGCTGTAGCTGTTAATAATACCCACTACGTTAAAGCGGTCGTTACCTGCACGGTCGTTTTCAGCTGTTGAGCGAGACACGTCAAATTTTGCTTTTAATGACTCGTTTACTTGCCAGTCAACGTTAACGCCAAACGCTTTGTTAGTTACATCACGCGAGTTACGTGTGTGCGATACAAAGTCGGTTGCTGGGTTGCCACTGGCGTTACCTAAACCTACTTCTTGCGTAAAGGTAAGTAAGGTGCCCGTTTCAGGGTCGATTGTTGCGCTACCGACGCGGTCTGGTTCAAACCAAGACGCTAAATCGCGCACTGATGAGTCCACTTCAAATTTTGAAATTAAACCATCTACGGTAATAGTAATATCATCAGACGGTGCATATTGTAATACTAAGCTTGCATTGGTACGTTCGCGGTCTTGCTCATCTACAACTTGGTCCCAGTTACGTGGGATGTATGCATTGTCGTATAACACGCCATCTTGTGGGTTTGAAATTGTTTGTCCACCACGCCAACCCGCCGTTAAAATTTGGTTGTTTTGCAGCTTACGTTGTTGGTTAGTGATGGCAAAAAGCACACCAAGCTTGTCGTCGTTAAACGTATTACTTACTAAAAATGAAGCCGATGGAGATACTTCTTCAGAAAGGCTTTCGTACATACCTTTTACTGAACCAATTACGTGTAAGCCACCAAAATCGAATGGACGGGCTGTGGTTACGTTAACCGTCCCCCCAATGCCACCTTCTTGAAGCGTTGCACTGTTACTTTTATAAATATCTGCACCGGTGATTTGATCTGCTGCTAATACATCAAAGTTAAATTCACGACCCGCGCTGTCTGTTGCAATTTGACGACCATTTACAAGGACCGTATTAAATTGTGGACCAAAACCACGAATGGTTACTGCTTGCCCTTCACCACCACTACGGTCAATGGCTACACCTGTGATACGTTGCAAAGACTCTGCGACGTTTAAATCAGGAAATTTACCAAGATCTTCTGCTTTAATCCCATCGGTTACAACATTAGATGCTTTTTTATCTAACATTGATGAACGTAAGCTGCTGCGAATACCCGTTACTGCGATAACCTCAACATCTTTATCTACTGTCGGTGTGTCGCCTTCAGCGCCTTGAGCTGCAACGTTACCGCTTGCCAATATGCCTGTAATAGCAATACTGAGTGCGGTTTTCTTGTTGAACGATAACTTATTGTTAATTATCATTTTTTAAAAACTCCTGATTGTGTGTAGTCATTTTGTTGTTGTGCGGTGTGTATAGCTTCAAATACTATTTATAATATAAATACTTTAAATTGAGCAAAAGTGCAACCTTTTCCTTAATTATGGCTATCTTTTTGTTACGTGTATTTTTCTTTTTATTTTCTTTAATTTAACAGTGGAATTAGTACGTTATTGTGTAAATGAAAAAATTATTTGCTGAGAATATTCTTCATCCGGCAATAAATTAGCTTTTGGGAAATCGCTTCTGTTTGCTGCATTAGGCCAGTTTTGTGCCTCTAAGCATACGGCCTGGCGGGCTTTAAACGGGGAGCCTACAAAATTTGCTGTATAAAGCTGCATACCAGGTTGGGTACTTTTAAGGGTTAAATTAACACCCGTGTGTGGCGAGGTTAATATAGCCATAGTTTTTAAGCGACTGTCATCACTAAAAATATAGCAATGATCAAAGCCACTGCCGGCATTAAGTTGCGCATGGTGTGCACACAGTGCATCGCCAATGCGCTTAGGGTTGGTAAAATCAAAACAACTGCCCGAACCATCTTCATGATGGGCAAGCGGTATACTGTTACTATCGATAGGTAAATAGGTTGCGGTATTTATTTGCAGCAGGTGATCGTTAATGCTCTCGCTGCCTTCAAGATTAAAATAGCAATGGTTGGTAAAGTTAACGAGGGTTTCTTTATCGGTTTTGGCTTTATAAGAAAGTCTAAGCTCACCGTTACAAGCGGTTATGGTTTGCCAAACGTGTAATTGGCCAGGAAAGCCTTCTTCACCATCTGCCGAGCAATAATAAAGCTCCACTTCATTACTGTTTTGTTTAGTGACTTGCCACAGTACTTTATTAAAGCCTTTTTCGCCGCCGTGTAAGCTATTTGGGCCATTATTTGCTTTAAGTTGGTACTCTGTGCCTGATAATACAAAATGTGCGTTTTCAATACGATTTGCGTAGCGCCCGACTGTTGCACCTAAATAAAATGGGTTTTCTAAATAATACTGTGGGTCGCTCACTGCGAGCGTCATCTCTTGGTTATTAAACTTTATGCTTTTGATAATAGCGCCAAATGGCAATATTTCTGCAGTTAAGCTTTTACCATCGCTAAGCGTTATCACCTCTAACGGTTTATTGCCAGTTGTAGATGCCACATTCATTCTCCATAAACTACCTGCTCAACAGTACCTGTTATAGCGGTGCAACAATATATAATATAAATAGTATATAAGTAAGGAGCGTAACTCAATCAAATTACGTTAAAAAAACAGCTATAAAAATTTACAGCTGTCGCTTGTGGTTTACATAACCGCTCCTCGTTGCGTGGAGTACATACACCTAGTTAAATTAGGTGCTCGTTAAGTGCTGCCACTTCTGCCTCACTTAAATTTTGCTTAGCTTTGTTTTTAAAGTTATAACGCACTAATACCGTTTTACCCACAACACAGCATTTACCTTGCTGCCACGCCTCTTGCTTAATGGTAAAAGAGCTATTTCCTATATGCTCTACAGAGGTTTTGACAGTGACTTCGTGGCCATAAAATAACTCCCCTACAAACGATGCTTCTATTTTAGCGATGATCAGTTTCCAGTCGTGTGGGTTTAGATCGGGAGTAAAAAATTTAAAAATAGGGACACGTGCGGCTTCAAACCATACTGGTAGTACGGTATTGTTAATATGTCCGAGTGCATCTGTTTCGCTAAAGCGCGGCATCACTTTTTCAATAAACATAAAAATCCAAATAATAACTAAATAAAAAGGTAAATCATGACGGACTTTATCCACGTTATTGATAACGCGTTAAGCGATGATTTTTGCGATAATTTTATTACCACATTTTCTAACAGCCCGCATGTAAAACAAGGTGTAACTTCTGGTGGTGTGGACTTAAAAAAGAAAGACAGCCACGACCTACAACTAAACGCTTACCCAGAATACGCACAACAATTAAAGCATATTCAGCAAACCACTGCACAGCATGTTTTTAACTATGTAGAAGCCCACTTTTTTATGTTAATTGGCGCATTTGGCTTAAAAGTTTACCACCCAAAAACGGGGGATGTGGTGGATTTAACACAGGATAACTTTGACGAAGTGGGCAAACCCCAACTCTCTGTTCTGGTACAGCAAATATTTAGACTTGGGAACATTCAGGCGCAAAAGTACGAAATAAATAAAGGCGGCTACCCTTACTGGCATAGTGAAGTGTATCCACAGCTACAACATAATGAAGCGCTGCACCGTGTATTATTATTTATGTTTTATTTAAACGATGTAGAGGAAGGTGGCGAAACAGAGTTTTATTATCAAAAACGTAAAATTGCGCCTAAAAAAGGCACTATGGTCATTGCCCCTGGCTACTTTACGCACACCCATCGAGGTAATAAGCCGGTTTCGAACGATAAATATATATTAACGTCATGGGTGCTATTTAATCGTGCAGAGTACATATACGGTACACCTAAGAGCTAGCTCCTAAGTGATCAACCAATAAAAAAGCCATAAGGTTTTTACTTATGGCTTTTAAAATACTTGCTGGATAAGGCTTTAGCCCAATAACTCATCAAATAAATCAAATAACTTATCTAGCTCTTCGGTAGTGTTATAATGCATACAACCAATGCGCACTACACCGCCTTTATCAAGCACGCCTAATTGCTGACATAAGCCTTGTGCATAAAAGTTACCATCCCACACACAAATATGCTGTTTGCCTAAAAACTCAGACACCTCACGCGGCTCTAACCCTTCAAAGGTTAAAGCAAATGTAGGCGTACGTTCGTTTAAGCGCTCAAGGTCATCAATGCCAAATAGCTTAATACGCGGGTAATTTACTAAACGCGTTAAAAAGTACTCACTCAGCGCCATTTCGTGCTGCTTTGTTTTAGCAAACGCCGCAGTTAACTTTTCACGGCGTGTGTGGCTGTCGTCAAGTTCGCTAATTGCAGCAATGTAATCAACAGCGGCAATAAAACCAGCTAACGCTTCAAAGCTTTGCGTGCCTGTTTCCCATCTGCCTGGTGCTACATCTTTAGCTGGTTCTACTTTGTAAGGCGTAAAACCTTCAAGATGCTGTGTTTTACCGTACACCATACCTAAGTGAGGGCCAAAAAACTTATACGCTGAACAGGCCAAGAAGTCGCAACCTAGGGCCTGCACGTCAACAAGCTCATGCGGTGCATAATGCACGGCATCAACGTACACTAATGCGCCTACAGCATGAGCAAGCTCTATAATACGTTTTATATCGTTAATAGAACCTGTGGTATTTGAAGCGTAAGTTACCGCAACCAGTTTAGTATTGCTGTTTAATAAGCTTGCAAACTGCGCCATATCTAAGCTGCAATCAGTCTCGTTAATTAAAGCTGTTTGAACTTTAACGCCTTTATCTTGCGCTGCTTGCTGCCAAGACGATACATTTGAGAAGTGATCAGCGTTAGTCACAATAATCTCATCACCGGCTTGCCAATCGCGTGAAATAGCGCGACTAAAGCTAAAGGTAAGGCTGGTCATGTTAGGGCCAAACACTATATTTTGTGCACTTGGCGCATTCAGTAAGTCGGCCGCTGCTTGGCGCGCATTGGCCATTAACTCAACGGTTTTATCACTTGAAAAAAACGCACCGCCTAAGTTTGAGTTGTAATGCCCTAAATAAGCAGTCATTGCATTTAGAACAGACTGAGGTACTTGAGAGCCACCTGGACCATCTAAAAATATTGGCGATTTACCATCAACAGTTTGTATTAATGCAGGAAACTGCTCACGTAATTGCGCTATGTTCATGAGCACTCCTTAAGAGGTAAGTACAAAACAATCCAGGTAACCTGGCTTGCTTGCATCTACTTTGTTCATTGGCGTTGCATTGTGCCAAACTTGACGGTCGTTTATTAGTGCAAACATGCCGTCTTTAATTTCCATTTTAAAACACGGTTCGGCTTGCTTGTGTTCGTATACTAACAGCTCACCGCCTTCTAGGTTTTCGTGAGAAACACCACACACACAAACATGGTCAAAGCCATCTTGGTGCACGCCTTCAGGTGCCGCTGGCGTATCGCTATCAATAGCAAGCATTCTAAATTGATGTATTTCAATATCACGGCCTTCATCAATGCCGGTAAGCTCACAAAACTCACTTACAATGCTTTTCATACCCTCTGACTCAAGTAAGCTTTGCTCTAAGTTTTCATAAGTACGCTCAACATTACCCTGAAAGGTATTGATAGAATCGTCTTGAACAAATGCTTTGGCAGCTTGTAGTTTTAGCTCACCATTTTGAAATTTAATTACCGAGTAACGGCGCTTACGAAATTCACCATCTGCATATGGATTCGCAGGTAGGTTATCAAAAGAAGGCTTAACCAAATCAATATTTGCTTGGTTAATAAAACGTAGTTGCAGTAAATTCTGGTTGTTTAATGCAGTCATAAAATCTCGCTTAAAATAATGAGAATATTAAAAGAGATTTTAATGCATATAGAAAGGAATGTTTGCTTTATTATTTATATAAAAAGTGGGTAATGGTTATATTTAATTCAATTAAAACTCATTACAGCATGAAATATTCAATTTTATTTTAACCAATAAAAAACCCGCCTAAGCGGGTTTTTTTAAAACAGATTTAAATTATACAGCTTGCTGAATAATTACGTTGTCTGCTTTTTTAGTGTACTGAGGCATACGGTGGAAGTTCAAGTAACGATATGTATCTGCAGCCGTTGCATTGATTTTCTCTGCGTATTCTTGGTACTCAGCAGGTGTAGGTAATTTACCTAAGATTGCCGCAACAGCAGCAAGTTCGGCTGATGCTAAGAATACATTTGCGCCTGTACCTAGACGGTTAGGGAAGTTACGTGTTGAGGTAGAAACAACCGTTGCTTTATCAGCAACACGTGCTTGGTTACCCATACACAGTGAACACCCTGGCGTTTCGATACGCGCACCAACACGACCAAAGATACCGTAGTAACCTTCGTCAGTGAGTTGGTCTTTATCCATCTTCGTTGGTGGAGCTACCCAAAGTTGAGTTGGGATACGACCAGTAAAGCCATCTAGTAATTTACCCGCAGCACGGAAGTGACCAATGTTAGTCATACAAGAACCGATGAATACTTCGTCGATTTTCTCGCCAGTAACATCAGAAAGTAAACGCGCATCATCTGGGTCATTTGGAGCACAAAGGATTGGCTCTTTAATTTCTGCTAGGTCGATTTCTACAACGTGCTTGTACTCTGCATCAGCATCAGCTTCCATAAGTTCTGGGTTTGCTAACCACTCTTGCATTGCTGTAATACGACGCTCGATTGTACGTACATCGCCGTAACCTTCAGAGATCATCCACTTAAGCATAACAATGTTAGACTCAAGGTATTCGCTGATAGACTCTTTAGAAAGCTTAACAGTACAACCTGCAGCTGAACGCTCTGCTGATGCATCTGATAATTCAAACGCTTGCTCAACAGTTAAGTGCTCAACACCTTCAATTTCTAGTACGCGACCAGAGAATTCGTTGATTTTACCTTTTTTCTCTACTGTTAATAAGCCTTGCTTAATACCGTAGTAAGGGATTGCGTGTACTAGGTCACGTAAAGTGATACCTGGCTGCATTTCACCTTTAAAGCGAACCAAAATAGACTCAGGCATGTCAAGTGGCATAACACCTGTTGCTGCTGCGAACGCTACTGCGCCTGAACCCGCTGGGAACGAAATACCTAATGGGAAACGTGTATGTGAGTCACCACCGGTACCTACAGTATCTGGTAATAACATACGGTTTAACCAAGAGTGAATTACACCGTCGCCAGGGCGAAGTGAAACACCGCCACGGTTCATGATGAAATCAGGAAGCGTATGGTGAGTGTTTACGTCAATTGGTTTAGGGTAAGCAGAGGTATGACAGAATGACTGCATTGTTAAATCTGCAGAGAAACCTAAACATGCTAAGTCTTTAAGCTCATCACGTGTCATAGGACCTGTAGTATCTTGCGAACCTACAGTGGTCATTTTTGGCTCACAGTATTGGCCAGGGCGAATACCTGCTACGTTACATGCTTTACCAACCATTTTTTGTGCTAGTGTAAAGCCTTTATCAGACACTTCTGTTACTGCTGGTACTTTAAATACGTCAGTCGCACCTAAACCTAAAGAGGTACGTGCTTTGTCTGTTAGACCACGACCAATGATTAGAGGAATACGGCCGCCGGCACGTACTTCATCTAAAATAACGTCTGATTTAAGTTCAAAAGTAGAGATAACGTCATCAGTACCGTGACGCTTAACTACACCTTCGTATGGGTAAATATCAATTTGATCACCCATGTTGAACTCATCAACATTTAACTCAATTGGTAACGCACCCGAATCTTCCATTGTGTTGAAGAAGATAGGCGCAATTTTGTTACCTAAACATACACCACCCACGCGCTTATTAGGTACGTATGGGATGTCATCGCCCATAAACCAAAGCACAGAGTTGGTTGCCGATTTACGAGAAGAACCCGTACCTACAACGTCACCTACGTATGCAAGCGGTAAACCTTTCGCTTTTAACTCTTCTAACTGTGAAATTGGACCAACTTCACCTGGTTTTTCAGGGTTAATACCGTCGCGCTCATTTTTCAGCATAGCTAAAGCATGAAGCGGAATATCTGGACGTGACCATGCATCTGGTGCAGGTGATAAATCATCTGTATTTGTTTCACCCGTTACTTTAAATACTGTAACAGAGATTTTTTCAGCAACGGCTGGCTTGTTAGTAAACCATTCTGCATCTGCCCAAGATTGGATAATCTTTTTAGCATGCTCATTACCTGCTTTTGCTTTTTCTTCTACGTCATAAAATGCATCAAACATTAATAATGTGTTTGATAGACCTTTTACAGCGATAGGCGCAAGTGTTTCGTCATCAAGTAGCTCAATCATTGGGGCGATGTTGTAACCACCTAGCATTGTACCTAATAGTTCTGCTGCTTTTTCTTTAGATACTAATGGAGATTGTGCTTCGCCTTTAGCAACTGCCGCTAAAAAGCCTGCTTTGATGTATGCTGCATCATCAACACCTGGTGGTACACGGTTGACGAGTAAATCTAAGATGAACTCTTCTTCGCCCGCTGGCGGGTTTTTAATTAGTTCAATAAGATCAGCCGTTTGCTGAGCATCTAATGGCGCTGGTACGATACCTAACGCGGCACGTTCTTCTACGTGTTTACGATATTCTTGTAGCACAATATTGCCCTCTTGGTGACGTGAAAGTATTCGGTAGCGCCTCATGCGCAAAAAAAGTAACCCAATACTTATAGTATTCTAACGCGGGATTATAAAGCTTTTATGTATAGATGAAAATCCATCCAGCTAAGCAACTGATTATACCGACTATAAATATTATGAATAGTGGTGAGCGCAAATTCTATTTTCGTGAATGTTTGTTAAGTAATAATCATTCTTGTTTAATCTGATTAATATTGCATATGCTGTTTTAAAGGCATAAAAAAACCCAGCACTAAGCTGGGTTTTTAAAATAAAGTAAGTAACTATTAACGCTTAACTTTTACACGTTCAATAGATTTTACATGTGCTTCTACACGACGGTTTTCAGCGTGGGCTTCTTTCGTGTTAGCTGTATTTTTAAGACGTTCTTCACCTAGACCAACAGTTGTAATGCGATCTTCAGCAATACCATCTTTAATTAGCTCTTGTGCTACATCATCAGCACGCTTTTTAGAAAGCATCTTGTTGTAGTTTGCATTACCTACCGCTGACGCGTGGCCTTCAAGTAGTACAGTTGTATCTTCGTGCTCTTTTAAAAACTCAGATACTGATGCGATGTCGTCAAAGTAACGTTGACCAACTTGTGCAGAATCATGTGGGAAAGTAACTAATAAGCTAGTTGTTACTTCACGGTCTTCGTATAAAGTACAGCCATCGCCATCAACAGCGTCTGTCATTGGCGTATTAGGACACTTATCATCTTTGTCTAAGATGTTATCGTTATCGCTGTCTTTAGGTTCAACAGGAACCTCTACCACTGTGGTAGGTGCTGGTTCTACCGGCTGTGCAGGCATAGAGTTTTGGCCAAATAAGTAGTTAATACCAATTTTAGCGCCTACATCTGTGTAACCTTTATCAAGACCTTGATATACCGCAGTTTCAGCGTTTACGAAAAAGCCATCAGTAATAAAGTGTTGGTAACCAACACCTGCGTTTAAGAATGTGTTGTCATCTACTACGTCCATTTCTTTAATACCGAATAGACCGTAGAAAGGACCGCCGTCAAGGTGGTAAAGTGCATCAATACCGTAACGCTCGCCGTCGATATTATTACGATTGCCCGCAGCTTTATCGAACGCGTTAAAGTCCATATCTGCATACTCAAGGCGTGCGCTCCAGTAATCGCTGAAACGGTAACCTGCTTCTACACCCCAACCAGTTGACTCGTTTACGTCAAGACCAGCTTGAGCGCGCATGTTTTCCCATGACGCATCATAGTAGTCACCAAATGCACCAATGTAGAAACCTTCTTCTTTATCAGCAGCGAATGTAGACGCGCTAGTTGCAGCTAACGCAATTGCAATTGTAAGTGATTTTAATTTCATTGTTTTCTTCCCATTTTAACAACTTAGAAAATTGTAGCTAATCAATACTAGCTCAACCAGTTTTGTACACACTACCCGAGCTTTTGTTAATCGATACTTAACGAAAAATAAAGTTTATAAATTTTTTCAACGATCTACAGGCATTCCAACCACCAATTGTAGGTTAAGTAAAAATTTTTACCTAATCTGCAATTAATAAATTAGGGTAATTTATTAATAGTTACTGTTTGTGAATGCGCACAATACCACTGAGCGCCTAACTGCTCAATCATTGTACACTGCATTATTTAAAAATGACTATTTATAATCAAAAACTTACAATTAATTACAATACTTAAGTACCGCAAAAAGTTTGATAGCCCTTGTCATCTTTACCTGTCTCTTGAAAGCGGGCTAAATTAGCTGTTTTATCATAGGGCTTACTCATCACCGTTAAGAAGTCGCTTAGCAGATCGCTCTCGCCGTATTGATTATATTGTGCAAGGATTTCTTCGACGATGTGATTACGTGGAATAACCCTTGGGTTGGCCGCTCTCATTAGGTTGTAGCTGTTTTCATCACACCTTTTTTGCCATAACTGGGCCCATTGCGTTAATTCATCTGGCACTTTGCCACCATTTAGTGACTCGGTAAGGGCATCAAAGGTATTGGTATAATCGAGCTTATGCTCTTGGAATAACAATAATAACTTACTTACAAGCTCCACATCGTCTTCGTGATAACCTGCTAAGCCTAATTTTTGTGCCCACATTTGATTATATTGCTCGTTAAATAACGTAGAAAACTGATTAATTAGCGGCGTCATTAAACTTACAGCTTGTTCGTCATCTTCATCTATCAGCGGTATTAGGCTCTCGGCTAAACGCGCGCAGTTCCAACTTACAATATTTGGCTGATTACCATAGGCATAGCGACCTTGCTTATCAATTGAGCTAAACACGGTATCAAAATCAAATGTATTCATCATTGCGCACGGGCCGTAGTCGATAGTTTCGCCGCTTACAAGTGTGTTGTCAGTGTTCATAACGCCATGAATAAACCCCACTCGCATCCAGCTAATAACCAGTGCTAGCTGACTATTTATAACGGCTGCTAAAAAGTCTAAATAACGCTGTGCGCCTGTTGACTGAATACTTGGGTAATGGCGTTCAATGGCTGCATCAGCTAGTTTTTTTAATCCCTCTACATCACCTTGGGTTGCTAAATACTGAAACGAGCCAACGCGAATATGACTACTTGCTAAGCGAGTCACAATTGCGCCTGGTTGCGGTGGATTACGATAAACGGCTTCGCCTGTGCCAACAACAGCCAAACACCGCGTAGTTTTAATTCCTAACCCATGCATAGCTTCGCTCATGATATACTCACGAATAGCGGGACCTAGTGCACATCGTCCATCGCCTCCTCTTGAAAAAGGAGTGGCCCCTGAGCCTTTTAGCTGAATATCCCACAGCTGACTTTTATCATCGCTGATAGCACCCAGTAAGTGCGCTCGCCCATCACCCAAGCGCGGCGAAAAGTGCCCAAACTGGTGCCCAGAATAGCCAAGCGCTACAGCACTTACCGGTTGTGGCTCGTTACCAGCAAAAGTACTAGCGCGCAGCGCAGGCTCAACATCTATATTAAACTGCTGTGCTAACGCTTCATTCCATAAAAGCAATTGCGCGGCTGCAACGCTTGATGGACTGTCCTCTATTGCGAAGTTATCTGCTATGTCTGTGTATCTTGGCACTAGTTTCATGGTTAACCCTCTGTTTGTTGGCTTATGCCTACGCGATTGTCGCCCACGCTGTAAGCCACAATTAAGCTAAGTTCTTGCAGGCTCAAACCACTTTGCTTTTGCATTTCGTTAAAAAACGCCTGTGCGGCAGTGAGGGATTTTTTAGTTTGCAGGCCGCCATCGATAATTTTGTGCGCTCTTAAGTAGCTTTCTACATCTCGCGAAAGTAAAAAAGTATCTTTACCAAGGGCTCTTAAGGCATACGGGCCAGTATTTCCACCCAAACGTGCGCCGTGTTTTTTTAAATATGCCCATAAACCAATAATGTCATCGTTTGGCCAGTTAGCTACAAACTTGCTAAAACTGCCATGTTGCTGAGCTATTTCGTGGATCATGTAGGCATTTTCAGGAATTGTTTTTACCTTTTTATAATTACGAATAATGCGCTCATCCGTTGCTTTTTGCTCAAGCATATCGGGCGGCATCATAAGTAATTTATCAACACTAAACTGCCAAAAAACCTCTCTAAAACCCGGCCATTTACTGTTTATTACCGACCAGTAAAACCCGCTTTGAAATACTTTTCGGGTAAATTCTTCAAGCCAATCGTCGTCACTTAATGCGCTTAATGCTTTTTTAGATAAGGGTTTTGCGATTAATAACTTAAGCATTTTTTCAGAGCCTTTTCGCTCTACAGCTCGCTTATAAATATCGCTAAATTTTTCCATACTTATTAAATACCTCATCACTGCTCATAGGGTTAGTTTACGAGAAAAGCAGCCAATACGTAACCACCCACATTTTCGATGAACTAATCTGTATCCTGCAACTTGACACCTAGACGGCTAAAATGTTTTAATCGCCGCAATTACCCTATTTAAATTGTATTTTGTTAAACCTTTTGCGGTTAAACAAAATACAAAGGGCTAGAAGAGGTGCGTTATTCAGGTAGCGTATGTTAGGAGCGCAAACTCCAGTGAGCATATGTGAGGGGAATACCGCCGAGAGGTAAACGCTTTTGCGAGGCAATTACTTCGGGCGACTAGGTTGAATCCTAGCGACTGTCACCAATAGCTGTTTTAAAGCAGCTTATTAGTTTGGTGGAGAGCTTCTGGTCTTAAATAATAAGGCCGTGCGCCCTATTATTTTAAGCCCATTCGCTCTTCGAATACTGTTCGAACGACGTTAATGCGGCTCACATCATACAGCCTCCTTAATATCTCGAACACCTTATAGGTTCGTAAGAGATGATTCACAACTTCAATTTAGACGACTACGCACTGTGGACAGCGCTTGTTACGCCGTTTGATCAACAAGGTAATGTTGACTACGACACGCTCACAACACTTGTTAGCGAACAAGAAGCGGCACAAAACGGTATTTTACTGCTTGGTAGTACAGGTGAAGGCTTAGCCCTTACGCTTAAAGAGCAGCAAGGCATTGTTGAGCACGTGTGCCAATTAAAGCCCAGTGTACCGCTTATGGTTGCTGTAGGCGGTAGCAATTTAGCCCAACAAAAAGAATGGGTTAGCTATTGTAATCAGCTACCTATTCACAGTTACTTACTAGGCTCGCCGCTTTATGCTAAACCAGGTGCTGTAGGTCAAACACATTGGTACGAAAGCTTATTAAGCGAAAGCGCGCATCCGTGTATGTTGTACAACGTACCTGGGCGCAGCGGTGTAAGCATTCCTATCGAAACCATTGAAAACTTAAAAGCGCACCCAAACTTGTGGGCGTTAAAAGAAGCCAGTGGCAACATCACCCAATTTGAAGCATACCGTCAAGCCGCGCCTAATTTAGCGCTATACAGTGGCGACGATGCACTTATGCCCTACTTTGCCCAAGCAGGTGCAAAAGGCTTGGTTTCGGTTGCGGCCAATGCATGGCCCTTGCAAACACACGAGTTTGTAAGGCGCAGCCTAAGCGGTCAACACCCCAATTTATTTGCTCAGTGGACCCGGGCTATCAATAGCCTATTTGCTGTAGCAAACCCTATTCCCGTTAAAGTGCTAATGCACCAGCAAGGGCGTTTAAATAGCCCACTGTTGCGTCCACCTTTAACGCATCTTGAGTTAACGCAAACCGATTGCATTACCACTGCAAACGACACCATTTTATCTTGGCATTAAACACAGGTTTTTATAATGAGCTGGTTAGAACTACTAAATAATTTAGAATCGGGCGCAGTACGCGCAGCATCACAAAACGAAAGCGGCCAATGGGAAGCTAACGTAAAAGTAAAACAAGGCATTTTAGAAGCCTTTAAAAATGGCACTAACACTGAGTTTGCAGGTGGCTTTGTAGATAAGCATAACCTTGCACCACAAGAATTTAGCACTGAAGATGGCGTGCGTATGGTACCAGGTGGCACCAGTGTTCGCCGTGGTGCATACGTAGCTAAAGGCACGATTATTATGCCACCAGCGTACGTAAATATTGGCGCATACATCGACGAAGGCACTATGGTTGATAGCCACGCATTAGTGGGCTCGTGTGCACAAGTGGGTAAAAATGTACATTTAAGTGCAGCTGTTCAACTTGGTGGTGTGTTAGAGCCAATCGGTGCTAGCCCAGTCGTGGTTGAAGACGATGCGTTTATTGGCGCAGGCTGCGTGATAGTAGAAGGTGTAGTGGTTAAAAAAGGCGCGGTACTTGCACCAGGTGTGCGCTTATCAGCAACCATTCCAGTATACGACTGCGTAAACGAGCGCCAGCTTGAAAAAGGCGAGCCAATTCCAGAATACGCAATTGTAATACCAGGCTCTCGCCCAGCGTCTAACGAATGGGCTCGTGAGCAAGGCCTAAGCATGTCGTGTGCGTTAATTGTTAAATACCGCGACGAGCAAAGCGATGCATCATTATTGCTAGAAGAGGTTTTACGATAATGAGCTTTTTGAGCACGCCAATCAAAAACGCTGTTAATACGCTTACACAGCAACTTGATACCCCTTTTTTCGTTTACGACTTAGATAAACTAAACGCACACCTTGCGCGTTTAGTTGCGCAAACCGATGTAAAGCTTTGGTATGCAGTAAAAGCGAACCCGCTCTCTAAGGTTATTCAATGCCTAGACAACGCCGGATTTAACTTTGACGTAGCAAGTAAAGGTGAGCTTGAACAAGTCCTTGCACAAGGTATTAGTTCGCAGCGCGTGCTCAACACAGGGCCTGCAAAGAGCCCTAAACAAATTAAACACTTTATTGAGCGCGGCGTACGTATATTTGTTGCCGAAAGCCTCAATCAAGTACATTGGTTAAACCAACAAGCGCAGCTGCAAAATACGCAGCTGCAAGTTTTATTGCGTGTGCAACTACGCTGGCCTGAAGGTGAAAAAAATCCACTAGGGGGTGACAGCCTAACTCCGTTTGGGCTTGGCTGCGATGAATGGCAAGCACTCAATACTGGCGATTACCCAGCCCTAAGCTTTGATGGCCTGCATATTTTCCAGTGGGGCAACATGCTTAGCACGCAAAAGCTAAGCGAGCTGTGGTCGCAAATGATTGCACCGCTTACAGCCCTTGCCAGTAACCTAAATGTAAACCTGAAAATTTTAGACTTAGGCGGCGGTTTAGGTATTCCTTACACACCAAACGATGCAACACTTGAGTGGAATGAATTAATCTCCGCACTGGCAAAAATTAAAAAAGGCGCAGGTGTAGACGAGCTTTGGATGGAGCTTGGCCGCTATGCTGTAGGCGAATGCGGTCATTACGCTAACCCCGTTGTTGAGTGCAAACAAAACTACGGGCAACAGCAAGTTATTTTAACCGGTGGTATTAACCACTTATTACGCCCAGCAGTTACAAGCCAAGACTTTCCTGCAGCGCTACTACGCGAATCAACGGCGCCCGAACAAGCAATGAGCTTATATGGCCCATTATGTACTGCCCTTGATTGCTTGGGCGAGCACACCCTACCAAGCGATTTAAACGAGCAAGACTGGCTGGTGTTTAGCCAATGTGGCGCCTATGGTTTTACCGAAAGCATGCCCTTTTTTTTATGCCATGAGCTAGCTGCAGAATACGTATTACAAAATGGCGAGCTCACGTGTGTACGCCAAGCTGAAGATGCTAGCCACTACCTAAGGTAATAAATATGAGCATAACAACCCCCATCAGCCAAGAAAACATAGTAGTTGGAGAAGTGGCAAACGGCTTACCGCTCACCATTCCTGTGTATCGCTTAAAAGGTGATGGCAGCGGGCCAAGCGTGTATATTCAAGCAAATATGCACGGCGCCGAGGTACAAGGTAACGCGGTTATTTTTCAGCTGTTAGAGCAATTAAAACAACTCAATTTAAAAGGCGACATTACCTTAGTGCCTTACGCTAATCCTATTGGTTGTAATCAAAAATCAGGGGAGTTTACCCTTGGGCGATTCGACCCAATTACTGGCACTAACTGGAACCGCATGTATCACTACAATAGTGATTTAGTGACTCAGTTTGCCAAAGATCATAGCCACTACGACGATGCAGCTTTAAAAAATCATTTTAAACAGGCTTTGGTTGATGAAATAGACACAAAACTCAACGGCCCAGCTTATTTACTTAATACCGGTAAACGCATTGCGCTTAACCTACAAAAACTTGCGCACCAAGCCGACATAGTCCTTGATTTACACACGGGGCCTATTTCAAGTAAGCACCTGTACTGTCCAACCTATGCAACCGACAGTGCTCGCTATTTTAATATTGAACATGTGCTGCTTATTCCAAGCGACTTTGATGGTGCAATGGATGAAGCCAGTTTTTGCCCCTGGTGGCACCTAAGTGATGCACTGAGTGCGCAAGATAGGGACTTCAATGTACAGGTTGAAGCCTTTACAGTAGAACTTGGTAGCCAAGAAAAAATAGATTTACAAGAAGCACTCAACGATGCAAACAGCATTTTAAGCTATTTGAACCATAAAAATGTATTGGTAGATGCAGCGCATCAACCTAAGCAGATGACCCGTTATGCGTGCCATTTAGATGACTACTTTGCTTATTATGCCCCTATTGGCGGCATGGTTGAATATGTAGCCCCTCTAGGTGGGCATATTAAAGCAGGTGAGCCCATTGCACATGTATTACGAATGGAGCGCTACTTGAGTGAGCAACCATTACAAACGCTAAGCCTTGATTGCGATGCTGTCGCTATTTTGCATTTTGCCTCGGCAAGCGTAAACCAAGGCACAGAGCTTTATAAGTTTTTTACTAACGTATTTGAGTTATAACGCATCGCGCTATAACTCCCCCTTCTCATTGCGTGAGAGTAAGTTAACTAACTTACACTATAAGCGGCTATATGCCGCTTTTTTTGATCTGTGATAACACTGTAAACGTAAAGTAACTAATTAAGTGTAAATTCAGTGAAAGTTCACCGTTACATATGTAAAAACACGTTATAATTTATAAATCTCCCCTACTCTCAAAGGAAAAACAATGAGCTGGCGTTATTGGATAGTAGTTACGGCTTTACTTAGCACACCCTCTTTTGCCCAAGAAGAGGTACAAGAAAACGAACAAGATAACGATATTGAATTGGTTAAACAGTGTATTTTAAATGAGGTAATTGGCGGTGATGGAAAACAAACGCTCGATGAACTTCGTGAAAAATGCTCATCACTTGAAGAAGAAAAGCAACTTACTGCGCTGGATAAACGCAAAGCGCGCGAAGAAGTAAGTAAAAAAAACCGAAATGTAATTACACCACATAAACGTAATTACATTTTACCTTTGTCGTATGTATCGCACCCTAACGATCGCCCGTTTGATGGCTTTGACGAACTAACCGATGAGCAAGATGGCGAGCCACTTGATAACCTAGAGGCTAAATACCAGCTTTCTATAAAGGTTCCATTATATGATGACTTTTCAGATGACGACCAAGCCATCTTTTTTGGCTTTACTTTGCAGTCGTATTGGCAGATTTATAACTCAGAGATTTCTTCTCCGTTTCGTGAAACCAACTATGAGCCAGAAATTTTCTGGGTAAATTACCTAGACCAAGAAAACGTACTTTGGGGCGACGAAATGGCCATAGCGCTGGGTATTTCGCACCAATCTAATGGCCGCAGCCAGCCAAACTCTCGTTCATGGAACCGAGTTTATGCCAATTTCATTTGGGAAAACGAAGGCTTTGTATTTAGTTTCAAACCTTGGTATCGCATAGCCGAGGATGAAAAAGACAATATATTAGAAGCCGATGGCGACGACAATCCTGATATTTACAAATACATGGGTTACTTTGAATTTAGCGGTGCCTACCGCTATCATGATCATGAGTTTAGCTTTATGACACGTAATAATTTAAATTCAGATAACCGTGGTGCAATTCAGTTAGATTGGTCATTCCCGCTTTGGGGTCGTTTACGTGGTTACGCCCAGTACTTTAACGGTTACGGCGAAAGCCTGATTGATTACAACGCCGATATTGAGCGTGTTGGCGTGGGTATATTACTTACCGATTTACTTTAATTTATTAATACACCATAAAAAAAGCCAAGCCCTTTTATAAAGTGCTTGGCATTTTTATTAAAGCGTTACTCGTTATTTTTTAACGGCAAACACCCCTTCAAACTCTGCAACAACATCGCTGCCATCAAATATAGTAACAGGTACTACGTAGCTTGCTTTGCCTGTTGTTTCCAGCTCACTTAGCTTACCTTTACAGGTTTGCACATCAACACAACCGCGTGGGTCGGTATTAAGTGGTTTTAAGTATTTTATAGTGGCATCGGCTAATACAATATTACCCTCAAGCCCTGCCTCTTTAAGCGCTAAGTACGTCGCGCCCCAACCTGTTAAGGTTGCTAAGCTGTATATAGAGCCTGCAAACATAGTGTTGTGTAAGTTTAAGTTAGCGTCTAAATCTGCACGCGTTGTAAACTGCCAATCTGTGTAGCTTTCTACTTTTATACCCATTGCATCACTAATTGGGATTGATTCACGCCAAATATTTTGCAGTACTTGCGTCCAATCAGGGTGGCGAAACCAACCCGGCTCACTAGGCTTTTGCTTAATCATTTTGAAATGTTGAACATCGCCATACGCTAAATGGGCTTTTTCTTTTAGCTCATAGCCGTGGCGCTTATAAAACTCAAGCGCACGCTCGCGAGCAAATAACACTAATTCGCCTGCGTTTTGGGTCCATGCTATTTTTTCAAGCTCGTGTAATAAACGGCTACCAATATGCTGGTTACGGTTACCTTCGGCTACGGCCATGTAACGTACTTGCGCTTGCTCATGGTTGTTAAAGTGTAAACGGGCCACACCAAGCACATCACCGTTGTTATTTTTTATAAAGCGATGCTCTGAGTCTTGTTCCATATCATCTTGTTCAGAGCCACGAGGCTCATTCCAAGGCGCACGTAGTACTTCCCAACGTAATTGATAGTACGCTTGCCAGTCTTCGCTGCTCTGCGGTGTAGTTACTTGAAACATATATACTCCTGTTGTTTTGCCGTAAATAAAAAATAAAGGCTACGGCATGTAATCCAACTGAATAACTCTTTAACCTGCACATTGGTTTTTACATTAGAAAATTAAAGATTAAGTTGGTTGGAATTATTATGGCAAATACCATACTCCATCTTTTAAACACTGCCAATACGACTTTGGTAAGCAAGCGAAAAAATAACTGTTTTACCCATCGCATCAACTAGTTTATGCTGGGCCTTTAGAGATTGAACATGCACTGAGCGAAGAGTTCTGCCTAGGGGAAATTTACTCTTTGTTGCCTACATGGGTGTAAGCCAGTAGAGTAACGCAGGAGCAGTTACCTAGCCCACTAGGTTACAAATCTCGCGCCGCGATTAAATCGCCCCTAGATTGAACAAACTTTAATCCTGAAAGGTCAACAGGCCCTTAATGTTATGAGCGATTTTATAAACCCTTCAACGGGTGTAGTGAGTAGCCACTTTATTAGCCACAGCCAAGATATTGGGCAACTAGTTTACTGGCATAAATATGCAGGCGATCACATACAGGTTCGCCAATCCGGGCAGCTTCGCTGGCTGCTAATTAACGATACATTGCAATCGGTGATAGCGCTTAACAATCCACAGCGCTTACTATTTCCACATTTAACCTATTTAGCTAAGCAGTGGCAAACCTTAGCACCACCAAATCATGTGTTAGAACTTGGCCTTGGCGGTGGCGCTATACGTAATTACTTACAATACACTTACCCGCAGGCACACGTAACATCAGTTGAAAAAAATGCAGATATAATTGCCTGCTATACAGATTTTTTCGCTCTTAAAAGCCAAAGTGACGTGCAGTGTGATGACGCGCAAAATGTACTTAGCAAAGCACATAACTATGACTGGATTATTCTTGATTTATTTAGCCAAATAGATGCACCACGATTTTTGTTTGAACGCGCTTTTTATCAAAAAATATACGATGCGCTAAACGCAGGTGGCACGCTATTTATAAACTTTTTGTCGCAACATGAGTCGCAGTTAATTCAGTTACAGCAATTACTATTTAATGTGTTTGGCGTAAAAGTAAGCCCGAATAAAATTGCGGGCTTTGTGAATCATATTATTATTGTTACTAAAGCTGGTAATTAAACCGATAAGTTAAACGTAACAGGCCCATCGTTACACAAGCTCACTTGCATATCGGCACCAAACTCTCCCGTTGCAACGCGAACTCCCTGCGCTTTAGCTTGCTTTACAAAGTACTCGTAAAGCGCGTTAGCTTGGCTAGGTGTGGCTGCTGATGAAAAGCTTGGACGCATACCTTTTTTAGTATCCGCCGCTAACGTAAATTGCGACACCACGAGTAACTCACCGCCTATGTCTTTTAGGCTTAAATTCATTTTGTCGTTTTCATCGTTAAATATTCGGTAGTTACTAACCTTGTGCAATAGCTTATCTGCGGTTTGCTCATCATCTGGTTTTTCAACACCGAGTAACAATAATATACCTTGCTCTATTTGACCGATAACTTGGTTATCAACTTCTACTTTTGCGTGTTTTACACGCTGTATTAACCCTTGCATTTAATTAGTTTCCTCGGTTTTTAGCTCATCATCTATATCAATTTCTGGTGTTTGTGGTACATGGTTAGGGCTAATACAGGCGGTAAATTCGGCCCCTAATAACACCACCACCCACGACAAATACACCCACACAAATAAAATAGGAATAGTGGCTACGGCGCCGTAAATAACTTCGTAAGAAGGGAAGTGACTTATATAAAGCGCAAATCCCTTTTTAGTCAGCTCAAATAATACAGCGGCAAAAAGCGCCCCAGGTAACGCAGCTCTAATAGATACAGGTGTATTTGGCACTAAGGTGTATAGCATTAAAAAGCCAACCATTGAAAAGCCATAAGGTACCAATTTTAACAAAAAACCACTAAATCCAGGAATGCCCTGATCGGCAAACGACACTAACGATACAATGTACGACGTAACACCAATACTTGCCCCTAATAGTACCGGGCCTAAGCTTAATACCATCCAGTAAACAGCAAAAGAGATCATCATGGGGCGCTTTTTCTTAATTCGCCAAATGCGATTCAGCGTAGCATCAACATTACGTATAAGCAGCAGCGCAATCGCCGCTAGAAAGCCAATACCCACAGCGGTCATTTGGTTAGCATTGCCAGCAAAGGAGCTAATGTGCTCTTTAATAACATCAGATGAAGTAGGTACAAAATTGGTAAACAAAAAGCTTTCTATGGCTATGCGAGTGGACTCAAATCCCGGAAAGGCCGAAAATATTGCCACGCCTACCGCAATTAACGGTACTAAAGAAAGCAAAGTAACATAGGCAAGGTACCCTGCATTAACTGTAATTTGATCGTCTATACAACGGTTAACGTACTGCATCCACCAGCCTGGCTGTTGCCTTAAAAAGGAGATAGCTTGCTGTTTATAAAGGGAGAGCTTATCATTCATACAATTGACTTGTGCTAATCTAATTTTGATTATCATAACAATCAGCACCATAATTTACAGCACTTACTGGTAAATAGGGATCCAAATGAAAAAACAAACATTACTTAGCGTCTCGGTACTGGCCATTACGCTTACTTTATCGGGCTGTCAATCGGCCTATTATTCTGCAATGGAAAAAGTAGGTGTACATAAGCGCGACATTCTTATTGACCGCGTAGAAGAAACCAAAGATTCACAAGAAGAGTCGCAAGAAGAATTTCAATCAGCACTTGAGCGCCTAACAACTTTAATTAATTTTGATGGCGGCGAGTTACAAGATGCCTACAATCAACTTAACGACGATTATGAGTCGAGCTTAGCAGCCGCTAATGAAGTGTCGAGCAATATTAATAAAGTAGAAGATGTAGCAGAAGCTTTATTTGACGAATGGAGCGATGAGCTTGAGCAATACAAAAGCGCGTCGCTTAAACGCGAAAGCAGTAAAAAGCTAGCGGCTACACAACGCCAATTTAGCCAGTTACTGCGTTCTATGCGCAGTGCAGAGAGCAAAATGGAGCCTGTGCTATCCTCTTTACAAGATAACGTACTGTACTTAAAGCATAACTTAAACGCACAAGCGGTTGCCGCCATTAAAGGCGAGTTCACTAATTTAAAACGTGATATTCAAGTGCTGATGAACGACATGAATAAATCAATTGCTGATTCAAACAAGTTTATAGAACAAATGAATAACGCAGGCTAAGTGTTTAAATTTGCCTGACAAAGCCTGCATAATGCAGGCTTTTTTGTTACGTTTTGTTACCTTTGAAGCATTCTTCAATTCACCGATGTTGCTATACTTTTATAAAAATAATAATAGAAAACAACAATGAAACTAAAAACCACCAGCCTTGTATTTATTTGTGGATTACTTAGCGCTTGCGAAACCGCCAATCGCATTGAGGTGATTGCAGGAGAAAACACGCTCACCCCGCAGCATCAAACAGGCGAGCGAAAAGGACGCTTTTATAACCTCTACCCTGGCAAAAAAACCTACCCCACCACCTGCGAAACCGACTGCTACCCACCAAGCCCTAAATTACAATGCAAACAAAACGCTGAAGATTGCCAATTTATTGCTGCGCAAAAGCCAATTAATTTAAATACGGGCTTTACCGTGCGCTGGCTAGGACACGCTGGGTTTATGATCCGCACACCTAACAGACAATACGTGCTATTTGACCCTGTAAAAGAGCAGTTCGACTCACCTGTTGATTTAGCCTTTAGGTTAGCCTCAGGGTTTTACAGGCAACCCGGCGATTGGCTTACACAAAACGAGCTTAAAAGCTTAAGTGCAGTGATGTACTCGCATATTCATTACGATCACTTTAATAAAGCCGATATAGAAGAGCTTGGTAATAAACCTCGCTACTTAACGCCATTAGGTATGGCCGACAACTTCCCTACTGGAGGGTATAACATTAGCGAAATGGCCTGGTATGCAAAAACCCAGCTTGATGATTTAACGATTCATGCCCTACCAGCGCACCACTTTAGTAGCCGCGTATTGGTGCCCTTTATTTACGAAGATAACGATAAAGACCTATGGAATGGCTGGTTGCTTGAGCAAAACGGCAATACCTTATTTTTTGCAGGCGACACCGGTTACTCAAAGCACTTTAAAGACATTCAGCAAAAATATGGTGATATAGATATATGCTTATTGCCCATAGCCTCGTATTACAGTGAAGAGAACCCTAAATGGTATCGTTATGTACACACCACACCAGAGGATGCACTGAACGCGTCGCAAGATCTTAACTGCAAAGTAATGATACCGTGGGGTTATGGTAACTCAAGCTGGAAAATGGGCGACCGGACAAGCCATTCAGCACTGTTAAGATTGCTACATATGCACAATAAAATGGCTTCAACCACACCCTTATATATTTTAAACGAAGGCGAAAGTATTTCACTGTAACTCATTGCCGAACTGTTTTAGGATGATTGTTATACCTAAATACATATTAACATTGAGAAATTAATGAAAAAACACGCATTAGCTTTAAGCTGTTTATTAAGCGCCCCAGTAATGGCCATTGATGTAGCACACACATCAACCCCAATTACTATTGATGGCGTGTCTGAAAGCGCATGGGATAAAGCAACGTGGCATGATATGCCTCATTTAATGGATGGCACCTTGCCCACATCAGAGGCCGACTTTAAAGGCCGTTACCGCCTATTGTGGGATAAAAACTACCTGTATTTACAAGCGGATATAACTGACGATGTACTTATTGATACGCACCCAGACCCGACCGTAAAATATTGGGATGACGATGCGCTGGAAATTTTTATCGACAGCGATGCCTCGGGTGGGATTCACCAATTTAACCATACTGCAATGGCTTATCATATTGGTCTTGATAATCAGGCTGCCGATTACGGCCCCGATAAAAAGGCCCATTTGTATACCGACCACCTAATCAGTAACTGGAAGCGCAATACCAAAGCGCCCTATAACATCACCTGGGAAGTCGCTATAAAGCTCTACCCTAACGATTACCAAGAAGGCGCTGTAAACACACCCATTACGCTAAGTGAAAAACACGTCATTGGTTTTATGCTCGCGTATTGCGATAACGATGGCAGCAAGGTGCGTGAGCACTTTATGGGCTCTCACGAAGTACAGCCAGTAAACGGCGACAGAAACCGTGGTTTTATAGATGCAGACGTATTTGGCAAAATTACTCTGCTGCCAAAAAGTAAGTAACCACTAACAAAATAATTGAAAACGTAGGTTGGGTTGAGCGCAGCGAAACTCAACGAAAAAATATCCTAGCATCAATTACAGATACTTTGCATTATCGAGTGCTTCAGCTCTGACTCTTTTACTGCTCACTCCCTTCTCTTTGTGCAAATATTTTTAAGTGAATTATTCACAAAGAGGTTAAGAGGCGCTGCGCTTTTAGAGATAAATACATTTGGCAGTTTCACTATAGAACGGACTCTAAATACTGGTGCATTTAGAAAAAGCATTCTACCGCCAAAAAGTAACCA
This sequence comes from Pseudoalteromonas sp. P1-7a, assembly GCF_001401855.1. Classification (NCBI taxonomy): domain Bacteria; kingdom Pseudomonadati; phylum Pseudomonadota; class Gammaproteobacteria; order Alteromonadales; family Pseudoalteromonadaceae; genus Pseudoalteromonas; species Pseudoalteromonas sp. P1-7a. Next base: position 90,351 of record NZ_LKDU01000008.1, read on the forward strand.
CTAATAAATAGTTGATACGTAGGTTAGGTCGAGCGCAGCGAAACCCAACGAAAAAATATCCTAGCACCAATTACAGATGCTTTGAGTTATCGATTGTTTCAGCTCTGACTCTTTTACTGCTCACTCCCTTCTCTTTGTGCAAATATTTTTTAAGTTAATTATTCACAAAGAGGATAAGAGGCATTGCCCTTTAGATCTCAATACTAATAACTAAAAACTGAAAGCTTCTCTACTTTAAAAACAAAAAAGCCGCTGTATTTTGCAATACAGCGGCTTTTACTATGCTTATTCTAAAGGCAATTAAGCTTTAGCTGCACGACCCGCACGTTTACGCTCACTTTCAGTTAAGTGACGCTTACGAATACGAATGTTCTCAGGTGTTACTTCTACTAACTCGTCATCATCGATAAACTCAAGCGCTTGCTCAAGTGTGTAGTTCAATGGTGGCGTAAGTGTTTGCGCTTCATCTGTACCAGATGCACGAACGTTAGTAAGTTGCTTACCTTTAAGTGCGTTAACTGTTAGGTCGTTATCACGGCTATGAATACCGATAACCATACCTTCGTAAACTTCAACACCGTGACCGATGAATAATTTACCACGCTCTTGTAGGTTGAATAATGCATTAGTAAGTGCTTTACCAGTTGCATTTGCAATCATTACACCGTTCTTACGTGAGCCAATAGTACCACCTTTATGAGGACCGTAGTGATCGAACGTATGGTACATAAGACCTGAACCAGAGGTAAGCGTCATGAAATCAGTTTGGAAACCGATTAAACCACGGCTTGGGATCATAAAGTCCATACGCATACGGCCTTTACCATCTGGAGACATGTCGGTAAGTTCACCTTTACGAAGACCAATTTGCTCCATGATAGAACCTTGGTGTTCTTCTTCACAGTCAATTGTTACTGTTTCGTACGGTTCTTCTAGTACACCGTCTACTTCACGTAGAATAACTTCAGGACGTGATACAGCTAGCTCGTAACCTTCACGACGCATGTTTTCGATTAAGATACCAAGGTGTAATTCACCACGGCCAGATACACGGAAGCTATCTGGGTTATCCGTTTCTTCAACACGAAGTGCAACGTTGTGTACAAGCTCGTTTTGTAAACGCTCAAGAATGTTACGTGAGGTTACAAATTTACCTTCTTTACCAGCAAACGGTGATGTATTTACAGAGAACGTCATTGTTACTGTAGGCTCATCAACACTTAGTGGAGGTAGCGCTTCAACATTGTTAGGTGCACACACTGTGTCTGAAATTTTAAGCTCACCAATACCCGTTACTGTTACGATATTACCTGCGTAACCACGGTCAGTTTCAATACGCTCAAGGCCTAAGTAGCTTTGCACTGAACCAATTTTACCGTTACGAGTTGTACCATCAGCACTGATGATAGTCACTTGTTGGTTTGGCGCAACAGAACCACGCTTAATACGACCAACACCAATTACACCTTTATAAGAGTTGTAATCAAGCTGAGAGATTTGCATTTGGAAATCACCTTCAGGATCAGCTTCTGGTGGTGATACTTCGTCAACAATCATTTGGAACATAGGTTCCATGTTGTCAGACGGCTCGTCTAAATCTAATGTAGCCCAGCCGTTGATTGCTGAAGCGTAGATTACTTTAAAATCTAACTGTTCATCAGTTGCACCTAGGTTATCAAATAAATCAAAGATTTGATCCATAACCCAATCAGGGCGTGCACCTGGTTTGTCAATTTTATTGATAACAACAATTGGCTTTAAGCCTTGCGCAAATGCTTTTTGCGTTACGAAACGCGTTTGCGGCATTGGACCTTCTTGAGCATCAACAAGTAATAATACTGAGTCAGCCATCGAAAGTACGCGTTCAACTTCACCACCAAAATCGGCGTGTCCCGGGGTATCTACGATATTGATATGGTAATCTTTCCATGAAATGGCCGTATTTTTAGCCAAAATGGTAATACCACGTTCTTTCTCAATGTCGTTTGAGTCCATCACACGCTCTTCGTTACCGCCGCGTGTTTCTAATGTACCTGATTGCTCAAGTAGTTTGTCAACCAACGTTGTTTTACCGTGGTCAACGTGCGCGATAATCGCTATATTTCTTAACTGTTCGATGCTCATATTTTTACTCAGAGAAGTTTATTCTCATTGATCCTGCAAGATCTACGCACTCATCTGCGTTTTCACCAGATGTCCCAGCATAGGATTTAAAAGGGCGCATATTATCCCTCATTAATGACATGGATGAAAGTTTATCCAATATAATTTTAAAAACTTTCTCAATACTTTTACTAAGTATCTGTTTTTTATATGACAATTATATGAAATAAATTTCGGAAAATTACATAAATTGTCGTTTTTTAGCTAATTTGTTGTTTGCTTTGGCACTATTTACTATTTAAGTTAAGCTGATTTAGGTGATTAAAATACGTGCAGAATAAAGCGTGAAATTTTTGCACCAATATGGATATTTTACGCACCACAAAAGTGCAAAGTGCATGACCACTTTTGTGCAATAACAATTTTAGTCTTTATAAACAGCAAGTTAAAATAATGGCATAAAATCGGCTTACCTAAACCCAAAGCATTTAATGCAGCAATAATAAAACCCAACAGTTGGAGGACACATGTCACAATCGGTTTTAGATTTTATTAAAGAAAATGACGTTAAGTTCATTGATTTACGCTTTACTGATACTCGAGGTAAAGAACAACATGTTTCTATTCCTCATCACCAAGTAGATGAAGATTTTTTTGAAGACGGCAAAATGTTCGACGGCTCTTCAATTGCAGGTTGGAAAGGCATTAACGAATCAGACATGGTACTTATGCCTGTTGCTGATTCAGTAAAATTAGACCCATTTACAGAAGAAGCAACGCTTATCGTGCGTTGTGATGTTGTAGAACCATCTACATTACAAGGTTACGAGCGTGACCCTCGTTCGGTTGCTAAGCGCGCTGAAGAGTACATGAAATCTACCGGTATCGCAGACACTGTTTTATTTGGCCCTGAGCCAGAATTCTTCCTATTTGATGATGTTAAATACAAGTCAGATATGTCTGGTTCTATGTACAAAATTGATGCTGTTGAAGCAGCATGGAACTCAGACAAAGAGTATGAAGGTGGTAACACTGGCCACCGTCCAGGTGTTAAAGGTGGTTACTTCCCTTGTTCACCTGTTGACTCTTCACAAGATTGGCGTTCAGCTACGTGTTTAGTACTTGAAGAGCTAGGCCAAGTAGTAGAAGCGCACCACCACGAAGTTGCTACAGCTGGTCAAAACGAAATCGCGACTCGCTTTAATACAATGGTATTAAAAGCGGATGAAATCCAAGAGATGAAATATGTTATCCATAACATGGCTCACCTTTACGGAAAAACAGCCACATTTATGCCTAAGCCTGTTGTAGGTGATAACGGCTCTGGTATGCACTGTCACCAATCTTTAGCAAAAGACGGTGTTAACCTTTTTGCTGGTGATAAGTACGGCGGTCTTTCTGAAGATGCACTTTACTACATTGGCGGTATTATTAAGCATGCTAAAGCAATTAACGCATTTGCAAACGCTTCTACTAACTCGTACAAACGTTTAGTACCGGGTTTTGAAGCGCCAGTAATGCTTGCATACTCTGCGCGTAACCGCTCTGCATCAATCCGTATCCCAGTAGTACCATCTGAAAAGGGTCGTCGTATAGAAGTACGTTTCCCTGATCCAACAGCTAACCCTTACCTAGCATTTGCTTCAATGCTAATGGCTGGCCTTGACGGTATTAAAAACAAAATCCACCCTGGCGATGCTATGGATAAGGATTTATATGACCTACCTGCAGAAGAAGCAGCAGAAATTCCACAAGTTGCATCTTCTTTAGAAGAAGCGCTAGAAGCACTAAGTGCTGATCGTGAATTCTTAACGCAAGGTGGCGTATTTACCGATGATTTAATCGACGCTTACATTGCTCTTAAATCTCAAGAAGTTGAAAAGCTTAACATGACAACTCACCCAGTTGAGTTTGAAATGTACTACAGCGTTTAATACGCTGTAGAGTAAATTATCGATAAGATAATAAATGTGTGTTCTCAAGCCCGCTTAGCGGGCTTTTTTTTATGGTAAATTAGGGTTATCTCCACTAAAGTTATGTAATTACAAAAGATGCAGGGTAGCAATGTGAATTACAGGATATTATTACTATTTTTTGCTTTAGGATTAAGCATTTATAGTTACGCAGGCAATGATAAGATTTATGCTTGGAAAGATAAAAATGGTGTTTTAGTGTTCTCAGATACACCACGCAGCGGCGCGCATGAAATAAAATTAAATAGCCAAGATCTTACTTTGTCTGATGCCGATAAACACACCCCTGATTCACTACAACCAACGCGCCTTAATCGTTTTCAAATTATGATATCGTCACCTACTCATAACCAAACTGTGCGCGAGAACACAGGCTCAGTGTACGTCACAAGCCGAATAACACCGCGTTTTGAGGCAGGCTTTACTGTACAGCTATTTTTAAACGGTAATGCGTATGGGCCTGCAAGCGGTTTATCAACATTTGCTATACGGAATGTTGAAAACGGCACTCATACTTTGTATCTCAAACTTTATAACAAACAAAATCAAGCCATTGCTATCAGTCAGCCTAGCACCTTTGTTATGCAAAGAAAGGCTATAAACTAAGTACAATGACTCAGATAATAAAATTAGCGCAGCAGTATTTACTGATCAAAACTTGCTTGCAAATATTAACGCACTAAAGTGGTGCAAAGATGCCAAACAATCAAAATTTCAGCCCCGAACTTCTTAATGCCATTTGGCAAAACCAAACAACATCGGTCATGTTACTTGATAAAAATTTTATCCTTGTTTATGCCAATACCAGCACTAGCGAGCTACTTGGCCTGGGTAAAAAACGCATTATTGGGCAGACCTTTAACAGCTTATTTAATTACCACTCTGTGGATTTAGAACGCATAGCTCAGTACTCACTTATTGATGGTGTAGATTGCAGCCAGCACAGAGCTGACGTGGTCTTTATAGATTCTCGACATGCGAAAATAGCCATTACATCACGCCAAGTTAAATTTGAAAACGAGCGCTATATTTTGCTCGAGTGTCGTAAAACCGATGAAGAAATAAAACACGACAAAGCCTCTAATCAAATGCATCAATATCAAGCAGCGCGAAATTTGATTAGAGGACTTGCTCACGAAATTAAAAATCCTTTAGGAGGAATACGCGGAGCGGCGCAGTTATTGCAGTACGAGGTGGATCAACAAGAAAGGGACGAATGCGCTGAACTTATAATTGAGCAAGCAGACCGATTACGTGAATTAGTTGATAGGCTACTTGGGCCAAATCAGCTTCCGCAAAAGTCGTATGGCAATATTCACCAAACACTTGAGTCGGTTGTCAAATTAAGCACATTAGATAACTGTAAAAATATTAATCTAGTTAAAGACTACGATCCAAGTATTCCAGATGTGTTTATAGACCAAGGCAAAGTTCAGCAAGTAGTACTTAACATAGTTCGTAATGCTCAACAGGCGTTAGTGGATGGCGGTGAGATAAAAATAAAGACCCGCATTAATCATCAATATCGCCGCCCCGGAAAAGCCCCTAAAAAAGCCTTGTTGATCCAGGTTTCTGATAATGGACCAGGCATAGACCCTAGCGTTCGCGAGACATTGTTTTACCCGATGATCACCAACAAAGAAGGTGGCTCAGGGCTAGGGCTTTCAATCGCACAAACGCTCATCGATCAGCACGATGGTTATATAGACTGCGATAGCTGGCCTGGCCATACTGAATTTAATATCTATCTGCCTTTTGCAGATTAATGTTTTGGAGTTGGCATGAAAACAGTTTGGCTTGTAGATGATGACGCATCAATTCGCTTTGTATTAGAAAAGGCGCTAACACGTGCAGGATTTGAAGCAGAAAGCTTCGCCAATGCGCAAGACGTGTTAAGTGCGCTAAAATTTAGCCAGCCAACCGTGCTGGTATCTGACGTACGGATGCCAGGCATGGATGGCATGGCACTGCTTGAACTGATAGCAGAGCAAAACCCTGGGCTGCCGGTTATTATAATGACCGCGCACTCAGATTTAGACTCTGCAGTTAACGCGTTTCAAAAAGGCGCGTTTGAGTACTTAGCCAAACCCTTTGATTTAAACGAAGCAGTGGCCTTAATCGAAAGCGCCTGCAGAGCAAACTCAACTAAAAAAACCAAACGTAAACAAGCCCCACCTAAAAGTGCCCATATTATTGGCGAAGCCCCTGCGATGCAGGAAGTGTTCAGAGCGATAGGTAAACTCTCGGCTTCAAGTATGAGTGTACTCATTAATGGTGAGTCAGGCACAGGTAAAGAGCTTGTGGCCAGTGCTTTACATAACCACAGCCCGCGTAAAGAAAACCAGTTTATTGCATTAAACATGGCCGCTATTCCAAAAGAGCTTGTGGAGTCTGAGTTATTTGGCCACGAAAAAGGCGCATTTACGGGTGCCGATAGCGTTCGTAAAGGCCGCTTTGAACAAGCCAATGGCGGCACACTGTTTTTAGATGAAATAGGCGATATGCCACTGGATGTGCAAACACGTTTATTACGCGTACTCGCCGATGGTGAGTTTTACCGTGTGGGCGGACACCAAAGTATTAAGGTTGATGTACGCATTATTGCTGCAACGCATCAAAATTTAGAAGATTTGGTAAAACAGGGTAAATTTAGGGACGATTTATTTCATCGTTTAAACGTTGTGCGCCTTCGTTTACCAGCTCTTAGAGAAAGAACCGAAGACATCGAACGCTTAGCGCAACACTTTTTACACAAAAGCGCAAAAGACCTACAAGTAGAAAGTAAAGTTCTCAGCCCAAAAGCCACAGAGCAACTTAGGCTATTTAGCTGGCCTGGTAATGTGCGCCAACTCGAAAATACCTGTCGCTGGTTAACCGTTATGGCCCCTGGTGAATTAGTAAGTGAGCAAGACCTACCACCAGAGATCATTGATGCGGCGCCTGTTCAACAAGAAGGTGATTGGCTTGATGCGTTTCAGCAATGGCTCAACCAAGAGCTTAAGCAAGGTAAAGAAAATATTTGGCCTGATATTCAAGCACAACTTGAAACTCGCCTGATAAAAACAGCATTAGCTAATTGCTCTGGCCATAAACAAGATGCAGCCATAAAAATTGGCTGGGGGCGCAACACGTTGACCCGCAAATTAAAAGAGCGCAATATTAACTAGTTTCTAACTGTTACTCGTTGGCCTTAGGATGAAATTAATAGAACACATTCCATTATTTAAACAAATGGAAATAGTGAATAGATTGCACTTTTTTAAAGAATTCACCCTTGCTGAACGCCAAGTGCTACTAGAGTCGTTTGGGTTATTGTATTTAGTTAACCAGCATCAGTATTTATTTAAACAATACGATAACGACAAACGCTTATACATTGTATTAAGTGGTGCGTTACTTGTTTTTAAACATAACCACTTGCTGGAGCTTGGAACTATAGAGCCCGGTGAGTTTATCGGTGAAGGCGCATTTATAAATAACCGCGAGCGCAGTACGAGCGCTCGCGCTAAAACCGACACCATAGTACTTGCCATTACCCCAGAAGCACTGACTCGCTTACCAAATGTGATACGCGAAAAAATTAAAGACCGAATTATAGAGGGCATGAGCTTACGCATTGCTAAACTTAGTGAGCACATAGAAACCCACGGTTAGATCAATCCATATAAACAATCTGCAATGAGCAATCAAGCCAACCGGGATTATTTACGTGTGCCGTAAATGTGTAAGTATCGGATGGTTTAGCCCCAAAGGGTGTATTTACCAATGGCTGTGAGTGGCTGTATGTTTGCGAGTAGGATTTATAATAAATAACAACATAACCATATAAATACTCCCACTTCAGTCTCACTACTGCACCACTGGGTAGCGTAAAATCAACATGCTCATTTACAAATTTGACCACTAAATCATTGTATTTATCGTCGCTGCATTGGGTTGTTCTTAGCTGCTTAGGCATAACAAATTGGCTATTGCTATCTGCATTTTTTAAATAAAAGCCTATATTGCCATCGCCATAAAAATGATTTGATCGCGTTGTATAGTTAACTTGTGGCTCGTAACCTAGCCCCTGCATAATAGTAGCTAGCTGCTCTGTCTCTTTTTGGTAAATTTTATCACTTGATAAAAGCAATGTGGCTTCACCAAAATCCGATGGGATATCTAGCTCTACGTATTCAAAAGGGAGGTTTTGTGCATTTAGTGCAGCGTCTAGCTGTTTGCGTTGCTCCTCTTGCAAGTTTTCGCTAAAAACATAAACAGTTGGTTGTTGGCACGCAGTTAATAGAAGTACCCACGCACAAATTAAAATTCCACTTTTCATAGTTACCCCTATTGATTACAAATGTAGTCTAGTAGAAGTAACTATTGATAGCAAAATTAACGTGTTTGGCTATCCAACCATGCATCAACACTTTGTCGAGTGTATAAAACTTCGTTAAATAAGCGATGACGTTCAAATTCTAACTTTGATTTTTTAAGTGGATCACCACTAATTAGCCGACTGTGCGTATCATTGAACTTAGAAATAACCGAAAAACCGCGTTCATCTTTCTCTTTTTCTGTTTTTACCGAGTTAGCCAGGTGAGCTCTTACATCATCTGCTGTCAGCATATCTGAATTATCTAAGCCCATTAGCTCTTTTTTCATTGCTAATCTAATGCCCATTTACTGCTCCAATTATATGCAGACCTAAACAATTAAAACGGTTAAATTCTTACCATTTATGTAGGTACACTTTTTATTTGCCAAAGCAATAGCAAATAGCACACCAAATTTTTGCCAGAGCATACGCATCAAATGCTGCAGTTTTTTTAAAGTTGAAAAAGTTTTATATTTATCACACTTTTTTTATCCCGCTAGGGCGCGCTTGCTAGGTGCAAAAAACAGTGCAAGCCTTTATACTTGCTGCTTATGCGCCACCAACAGAGATAACCATGTCAGAAGAATATATAGAAATTGAACTTGAAGAAGAGCCCATAGAGCTTTGTAAATTACTAAAAGTACTCGATTTAGTAGAAGGTGGCGGTCAAGCTAAAAACCTTATAGCTGAAGGTTATGTTGGGGTTAACCATGAAATATGTACAATAAAACGGAAAAAATTATACAGTGGCGATGTACTTGAATTTGATGGCGAGCTTTTTCAACTCACTTTAAGTGAAGATGCAACCCCTGTAGAGCGCCCAGTGGTAACAACCCAGCCGCAGGTAGAAAAAGCGCCCAATGAAACAGCGCAAAAGCCTGCAAAAAATAAAAGAAAACGCACTAAAAAACCAAAGGTTGATGAAAAAACAGGGCGCCGCCCTATCTCATTTGGCTAGCCATTAGCGCTTTGTGCCATTTTTATTATATGTATAGGCTCGCTTGAACAGTGAGCCTTTTTGCTCTTTAATTACCTCGTAAATTACAATAAAAACAAGGTAATAATATGGCAACCTCCGTCACCCCTAATTGGTTTAAACCCGCCCTATGGGCAGCACTTATTTGGAATTTACTAGGTGTTTTTGCATTTGTAATGCACCTTATGATGACCCCCGAAATGATAAGTAAACTCCCGCTAGATCAACAAGCTGCCTATTCAAACGTGCCTTTGTGGTCGACCATTGCATTTGCTGTAGCGGTATTAGGTGGCACCCTTGGCTGCATACTACTACTGGCCAAAAATGCGCTTGCAACACCTACATTTGCGCTATCGTTGGTAGCGATATTTATTCAGCAGTTTTATAACTTCTTTGTGATAAATAGCATTAAAATGCTGGGGATAAGCGCAGTGTTTATGCCTATTTTAGTGATTGTTATTGCGTTTTTGCTTTTATATTTAAGCATAAAAAGCAAACAGCAAGGTTGGTTAAACTAACCTTACCTCCTTTTTTAAACTCATTTTTTGCTACTTGAAAAAACAATTTTAGGTAGCACTTCTATACTAAGACTGTCTAAAAAACATGCATTGCACAACCTGCTTTTTAGCCTGATTTGTCATATTTATTATCTCTGGTATGCACTTTGCAAACTAATGGCAAATAAACACGTTATTTTATCAAGGACATAATCCTAACTATCAAAGGGGCAAAAAATGAATAGTTTCGACACCCAACAACAATTAACGATTAATGGCGAGCAATACCATATTCACTCACTTAAAGGATTAGGCGACAAAGCAAAGCGATTGCCCTTTTCTCTCAAAGTATTACTAGAAAACCTGCTACGCAATGAAGATGGTGTAAATATAAAAGAACAAGACATTCAGGCCCTCCTTGACTGGGACCCTAAAGCAAAACCCTCAGCTGAGGTGGCTTTTACACCCGCCCGTGTTGTCATGCAAGATTTTACAGGTGTTCCCGCCATTGTTGATTTAGCCGCTATGCGTGATGCAATGGAAAAGCTAGGGGGCGATCCTGCAAAAATAAACCCGCTTTCTCCTGCTGAACTTGTAATAGATCATTCTGTACAAGTAGATGGCTACGGTGACGACGGTGCGTTTGATTTAAATGCCAAGCTAGAGTACGAGCGTAACAAAGAACGCTACGAATTTTTACGCTGGGGGCAAACTGCTTTTGATAATTTAAAGGTAGTCCCACCTGCTACAGGTATTGTTCACCAAGTAAACTTGGAGTTTTTAGCGCGTGTTGTTTTTAACGACAATAAGAACGGAAAATCAATAGCCTACCCAGACACCCTAGTAGGGACTGATTCGCACACCACCATGATTAATGGCTTAGGTGTGCTAGGCTGGGGCGTAGGCGGTATCGAAGCCGAAGCCGCCATGCTTGGACAACCGATTAGCTTACTTATTCCTCAAGTGGTGGGCTTTAAATTAAATGGCCGTTTACCCGAGGGTACCACTGCTACCGATTTAGTACTTACCGTTACCGAAATGCTACGAAACCATGGAGTGGTGGGTAAATTTGTTGAATTTTATGGTGACGGCCTAGCTGATTTACCGCTAGCTGATAGAGCAACTATTGCTAACATGGCGCCAGAGTACGGTGCAACATGTGGTATTTTCCCAATTGATGATGAAACCATTAACTACCTGCGTTTAACGAACCGCGATGAAGATCACCTTAAACTGATTGAAGACTACGCTAAACACCAAGGCTTATGGCGCCATGAAGGCGACGAAGCGCATTACACCGATACCCTAGAGCTTAAATTAGACGATGTAGTGCCAAGCCTTGCAGGTCCTAAGCGCCCACAAGACAGAATTACACTTGATAAAGCTGGTGATGTGATAGGCCAGCACCTTAAAGGTTTCCAAGATGAGCGTATGGCGCGTCGTGATAAAAGCGATATTGAAGAAGCACGCATTGAAAGTGAAGGCCCAACCACTAACCCAGATGAACCAGTAGACGAAGCGCAGTTTATGGGGGCAGCCAAAGTAAAATTTAAAGGCCAAGAATTTGAGCTAAACGACGGTGCCTGTGTTATTGCCGCCATTACAAGCTGTACAAACACTTCTAACCCCAGTGTAATTTTAGCCGCAGGCTTAGTAGCTAAAAAAGCCAAGCAGCTAGGTATTAACGTAAAACCTTGGGTTAAAACATCGCTTGCACCGGGCTCACAAGTGGTCACCGACTACCTTGAAAAAGCCGACCTAATGGATGACCTAGAGGCATTAGGCTTTAATTTGGTCGGTTATGGCTGTACCACGTGTATAGGTAACTCAGGCCCGCTTGCAGATGAAATTAGCGAAGCTATTCAAAAACACAAATTGGTTGTAAGCTCTATTTTATCGGGTAACCGTAACTTTGAAGGGCGTATACACCAAGACGTTAAAATGAACTTTTTAGCCTCGCCTCCACTTGTGGTAGCGTATGCAATTGCAGGGCGTACAGACATAGATGTATACAACGAGCCACTTGCGCAAGATGAAAACGGTAACGATATTTACCTGAAAAACATTTGGCCAAGCGTAAGCGAAGTCAACGAACTAGTACAAAAAACGGTAACCAAAGAAATGTTCGAAAAAAGCTATGCTAACGTATACGAAGGCGACAGCCGTTGGCAAAAAATTCAAATACCTGATGGTAAGCTCTACGATTGGGATGAGGGGTCAACTTACATCAAAAAAGCACCATTCTTTGAGGGCATGAGCGTTGAGCCACCAGGCGTGCCAACAATTGAAGGGGCGCGTTGTTTGGCTAAACTTGGCGATTCAGTAACAACAGATCATATCTCTCCTGCGGGGGCAATTAAAGCTGAAGCGCCAGCCGGTATTTACTTACAGGAAAAAGGCGTAGAAAAAGCGCAGTTTAACTCGTATGGTTCTCGCCGTGGTAACCACGAAGTGATGATGCGAGGCACATTTGCAAATGTTAGGCTTAAAAACTTACTCGCCCCAGGTACAGAAGGTGGCGTTACTCGCACCCAACCTGATGACAAACTTGCCAGCATTTACGATGCCGCAATGGAATATGAAAAAAGTAACACACCATTAATTGTGTTAGCGGGTAAAGAGTACGGTACTGGGTCATCACGCGATTGGGCAGCAAAAGGCTCGCTTTTATTAGGTGTAAAAGCGGTGGTTGCACAAAGTTATGAGCGTATTCACCGCTCTAACCTTATTGGTATGGGTGTACTGCCTTTACAGTTTAAAGAGGGTGAAAGCCACGAATCATTAAACCTAACTGGCCAAGAGCAATTTGATATTGAAGGTTTGTACGATAAAACGAATGAAGTGAGCATTATTGCCACTAATGCTGAGGGCAAAAAAGTCAGCTTTAGTGCCGATGTACGTATAGATACCCCTAAAGAGTGGGATTACTACAAACACGGCGGCATTCTACAATACGTTTTACGTAATATGCTTGACTAATCATATACTTAAAACTAAAAAGCCTAGCAATTGCTAGGCTTTTTTATGCGCGAATATTTCATCGCTTTTTACAAGCAAATTATACTTGCCTAGTACCCACCTATACTTTGTATTTCTTTACTGCGTTGCTCTAATTTTTGCTTTGCCTTTTCGGCATCTTCAAACAGTTTTTGAATAGATTCAGCGTTGTAAACGGTAGGTGTCGGTGGCTGGATACTCTTTTTTGAAGTGTTCGCACTGCTGCTTAGAATTGAAGTATCTTCTGCAGCTACAACCGTTACATCACGGGCATCAAGTGTTACCTCAATGCTTTTACCATCTTCATTAGGCGTATCAGAAAAATGCCATTGGCCGTTTGTATCTTGCCACTTATAAATTTTGCTACCTGGTTTAATTGTTGCGGCATCACTGTTTACACTTTGCGCAATTTTATCGCCCGCTTGCTTTGCACCTTGCACAGCCTGATTAAGCGTATTGGTAGATAACGCGACCATTTTTTCTTTAATTTTGTGAGATTCAGCACTAATTAACGAACCAGAAAGCCACGTTTGGCCATCAGGCTTTTTAAGGTAAAACAAAGAGATAACAGCAATGATCATGACTGATATTGCCAAGTAGGTGAAGTATTTCATAGCGTTCCTGCTTAAAAATGAATCCTTGAAAAACAAGTCTAATAAAAAATTCTTAATCAGGCAATTTTTTTGCAATAAAAAACGCAACCTAAGTTGCGTTTAAATAGTTGTTTAGTATTCGCTTTTTTAAATACCGTCGCCGTCAATATGCAGCCCGCATTCGCGGTTTAAACCAAAAAAGCGCGTTTCTTCTTCGCTCATACCCGGCTCTAGTTTACGCGTAGTGTGCACATCACCCATCGACACATAACCTTGCTCCCATAACGGGTGGTAAGGTAAATCATGCTTAGTAAGGTATTGGTATACATCGCGGTTTGACCATTCAATAATTGGGTATACTTTTACCGTACCTCGGCTTATTTCGACAAATTGTTTGTCTGCTCGGGTCGATGATTGGTCACGGCGCAGGCCACTAAACCAGGTACCTGCACCTATTTCTTTTAATGCACGTGTCATTGGCTCAACTTTATTAAGCTGATTATATTGCTTAATACCGGCTTCGCCTTGTTCCCACAATTTACCGTACTTAGCTTCTTGCCACGCTGGGCTTAGCTCGGCTTTATACACTTTTAAATTAAGTGATAAACGCGTAGTCATTTGTTCAATAAACTGATACGTCTCTGGAAATAAATAACCTGTATCGGTTAATACCACAGGAATATCAGGACGCTGCGATGTTACTAAATGCAGCATTACCGCCGCTTGAATACCAAAACTTGATGATAAAAAAGCGGTATCCGGTAAGTGCTCTAGCGCCCATGCAACACGCTGCTCCACACTCATTGGTGCTAGTATGCCGTTTGCATCTGCAAGCAATGCCGCTTGGCTTTGCTTATCAAGCTGTAATATGTTTTTAAATTCACTCATGGTCAATTTTAAACCTCACCCACGCGCTGCGTGGGTATTTAATTTAAGCGTGAAAATCGGTTACTGATACTTTTACTTCAGCAACAATGCCTTTGCGAATTACAAAGTCACCAAAACATTCACCGTCGTTTCGCTCGCTTGCCCACTGGCCAATTAGCTTATCAAACGCGTCTAGGTAAACATCTTCACCTACGTTTTCTAGGTACAGTTTTGGAATGCGTGTACCTTCTAAATTACCGCCTAGGTAAACGTTGTATTTACCAGGGCCTTTACCTACTAAACCGGCTTCTGCAAGCATTGCGCGGCCACAACCGTTAGGGCAACCTACTACACGCATAATAATACTGTCATCAGGTATGCCATGCTTAGCAAGTAGCGCTTCGGTTTTTTCAATTAAGCTGGGTAAGTAACGCTCAGCTTCGGCCATAGCAAGCGGGCACGTAGGTAATGCTACACACGCCATTGAGTTTTTACGTTGCTCAGTGTCTTTGTCATCAATAAGGCCGTGGTTACGGGCTATTTCTTCAATGACTGCTTTTTGATCGGCAGGCACACCGGCAATAATTAAGTTTTGGTTAGCCGTCATGCGCATATCGCCTTGGTGCACTTCTGCAATTTTACGACAACCTGTTTTTAATGGCTTACCTGGGTAATCTAAAATACGGCCGCTTTGAATAAATAGCGTTAAATGGTGTTTACCATCAATGCCTTCTACCCAACCGATACGGTCGCCACGGTGAGTAAACTCATAAGGGCGACTTGGCGCAAAGCTTACACCAGCACGTTTTTCTACTTCCGCTTTAAATACATCTGTGCCAACGCGGTCTAGTGTGTATTTAGTTTTTGCATTTTTACGGTTTGAGCGGTTACCCCAATCGCGCTGCACTGATACAACGTGCTCAGCAATTTTCAGTGTGTGCTCAAGTGGGATAAAACCAAAGTCATCTGCTTTTCGCGGATACGTAGCCGTATCACCGTGAGTCATAGCAAGGCCACCACCTACGAGTACGTTAAAGCCCACAAGCTTGCCATCCTCTGCAATAGCGACAAAGTTTAAGTCGTTCGCATGCACATCAACTTCGTTGTTAGGCGGAATAGTGACCGTGGTTTTAAACTTACGCGGTAAATACGTTGAGCCTAAAATTGGCTCTTCTGTGGTTTCTGCCTTTTCGCCATTTAACCAAATTTCAGCGTATGCTTTTGTTTTTGGTAATAAATGCTCAGAAATTTTTGCAGCCCACTCGTACGCTTCTTGGTGCAGCTCTGACTCAACAGGGTTAGTTGTACATAGTACGTTACGGTTTACGTCACCTGCAGTTGCTATAGAGTCAATGCCAACGCTATTTAGCATTTGGTGCATGCCTTTAATATTTGGCTTTAATACACCATGAAATTGAAACGTTTGACGTGTTGTTAAACGAATACTGCCGTAGCTTGTTTTTTCATCGGCAAATTTATCAATTGCAAGCCATTGCTCTGGCTTGATGATACCGCCTGGCATACGTGCACGTAGCATTACATTGTGCAACGGCTCTAGCTTTTGCTTTGCACGCTCTGGGCGTATATCGCGGTCATCTTGCTGGTACATACCGTGAAAACGTATAAGTTGGAAGTTATCGGCTGTAAAACCACCGGTAATTTCATCTTTTAAATCTTGCTCTATAGTGCCACGTAAAAAGTTACTTTCTCTTTTTAAACGTTCGTTATCAGAAAGTTTTACGTTTTTATCTTGTTCGCTCATTTTAAATCCTAAATTTGTTACAGTGACGGCTGCTAGCTGTTAATAAAATAAGAAACGTGATTAATACACGTCTTTCTGATAGCGGTTAGCGCTACGTAAGTCTTTTAAATATTGCTCGGCGTCTTCGTAGCTTTTACCGGTGTTTTCGCTGATGATATCAACTAAGGCATTGTGTACATCTTTTGCCATGCGGTTTGCATCGCCACACACATAAAAATGCGCACCCGCTTCTAGCCACTCAAAAATTTCTTTTGAGTTTTTGCGTAGTTTGTCTTGAACGTATACTTTTTCGGCTTGGTCACGGCTAAATGCAACGTCAACTTTGCTTAATAGGCCTGATTTTAAATAACCCTGAATTTCTACTTGGTACAAGAAGTCTTGTGTAAAGTGTGGGTTACCGAAAAATAGCCAATTTTTGCCTTGTGCTTCTCGCGAGTCACGCTCTTGTAAAAATGCACGGAATGGTGCAATACCGGTACCTGGGCCAACCATAATAATGGGGGTATTATCATCGCTAGGTAAGCGGAAGTTATCGTTATGCTCACTGAATACTTTAACTTTACACCCTTCTTCAGCACGACGCGCTAAATAACCAGAGCATCCGCCTAAATGTTCGCTGCCAAAGGCGTCAAACTCAACTAACCCTACCGTTAAGTGCACTTCTTCTTCAACCTCGCTTTGGCTTGAAGCGATTGAGTACAAGCGCGCTTGTAGTTTACGTAGGCAATCAACTAAGGTTTGTGCATCTATTTTTGCAGGATTTTGTGCCACTACATCAAAGATTTGACGTGGTTCAATGTACTCACGCATCGCAGCTTTATCTTCGACAAGCTTAAGTAGCTCAGGTGTGCCCGTTGCAACTGCGTACTTTTCTACAAAGCCAGGGTATGACTGAGTAAGCTCTAACTTTTCGATTAATGCATCGCGAATAGACAATGACTCTTCGCCCACTTTTACCTGTGCACTTGCATCGATTTGCGTGTGTGTTAGTAGCTCATCTACACGCGCTTCGTCATTTAAAAAGTACACACCTAATGAGTCACCAGGTAAGTAGGTAATGTCTGAGCCTTCAAGCGAAATCTCAACATGGCGAACATCTTTAGTAGAATCACGCCCTGTAATTTTTTGTACGGTAACAAGCTCTGCCGCAAATGGGTTTTGCTTAGTGTATTGGCTTGCTGCCGCTGTTGGCGCACCAAATGGCATAGAAACGACTTGCCCGCCTGCTGCGTCTTGCTGTGCTTTTAAATCAGGTTCGAATGCATCAAGTGCACCAGTGATCCACGTGGCTGCTTCGTCATCATAATCAACATCTAGGTCGGCACGTTGGAAAATAGTTTCTGCGCCAAGTTTGTTTAAACGCGCTTCAAAGTCTTTCGCGGTTTGACAGAAAAACTCATAGCTAGAATCACCTAAACCAAGTACGGCGACTTTAACACCATCAAGCTTAGGTGCTTTTTTGGTGGCTAAAAACTCATACAATGTTTCAGCGTCTTCAGGTGGTTCACCCTCACCGTAGGTAGATACAACAACGGTTAAAAACTTTTCTTTTTTCAGGGCTGTAGGTTTGTAGTCAGACATGCTCACAAGTTTTACAGCTAAACCGCGCGACTCTGCTTGCTCTTTAAGCTTAGTCGCCACACCTTTTGCATTACCCGTTTGCGAGCCATACAAAATAGTTAACGGTGCAGCATCGCCTGCAGCGGCCGTAGGCGTTTGCCCACCAAGAGCTGACGCGTTTGCATTTGCTGCTAAGTAACCACTTACCCACGCCTGCTGAATCGGATTAAGTTCTGCCACTAAGCCTTGCAGCTTTTGTACTTGCTCTTGCGTTAGCGGGCTTGCCGCTGCGTTAAGTTGACCTAACAACATGAATTTGTTCCCCATAACCCTGAAAATTACATACAGCCCACGTTATGCGCTGTTCAAAATGAGTTTTACCCCACCCAGAGTAACTCTGCTGAGGTTTTATTAGTGTGCAGGATAGCGGGCTATGCAGTGAGAAAAAAAGAATAGAATCTGCTTTGTTATTCCATTTAGTTATTAATTTATATTAAGACCTTCAAAAACAGCTTAAAGGCTTATTATTGCTATTTTATTAATTTTGTATTTAACAAATTTGTAACCTTATACAGATAGTGTATGTTATTCACTCAACTATAAAAATAGGAACAATCATGTCACACGGGACATACAAAAATAAATTACTTAGCACGGCATTACTCATTGCCGCCACCCCAGCAATGGCCAATATCACAAATGGCGGCTTTGAGCAGTGGACAGGGAATACCCCTGACGCATGGACTACCATTGATAGCGGCATTAATGTATCGCGCTCGAACAATATCATAAATAACGCAAACAGCGCAGCAGCTGTAAACGTAACCACCGGCTCGCAAAGCAATACCGACTTATTACAACAAGTCAGTGTGGAAGCTGGCAAAACATATGATTTCTCCGTGGATGTATATCACACTGAAGGAAACATAAGAGCCCGCCTTTATGTAGATGGCTACCAAGGGTACTCTAACCAAGCACAAACTAACCAATGGCAAACTATTAGCCACAGCTATACGCCAAGCAGTAACAAAACCATTAATGTGGGTTTACGTTTTTACGATATGAGCGGCTTTGATGGCAATGAAACCGTTTATGTAGATAACTTTTTGCCTAATACAGACGGTGGCGCTTCAGGCAGCTGTAACGACCATAGCCTTACCTTAACACTTAATACCGATAACTACGGCAGCGAAACCAGCTGGGTGATTAATAACAGCCAAGGTAGCGGTATCGCAAACGGCAGTGGCTACGCCTCAAATACGCAATACAATGAGCAAGTTTGTTTAACTGATGGTACTTACTCTTTAGTTATGAGCGACAGTTATGGCGACGGTATGTGCTGTAATGTTGGTAACGGTAGCTATAGCCTAACTTATGGCTCTACAGAGCTTGCAAGCGGTGCAAGCTTTAGCAGCACTGATAGCACCACGTTTGAGCTAGGCAGTGGCTCTGGCGGTGATACTGGTGGCGGCACTAACCCAACACCCACAGGTTACTACGTAACAACTCAGGGGTTATCGGGCTATGCATTAAAAACTGAGCTTTATAACATTATCAAAAATCACAGCTCGCAAGGTTACTCAGCTATTTGGAATTTTTACGACTCCTCAGCACGCGATAAATACTTTGAAAACGATAACAGTATTTTAGATATGTATAGTGAAAAGTCAAATGGTAGCGACAGCTATACCTATACCGCGGTGAGCGATCAGTGTGGTACGTATAACAGTGAAGCCGATTGCTATAACCGTGAGCATTCATTCCCTAAAAGCTGGTTTGGTGGCACTGTTGAACCAATGAATTCAGACGTGCACCACATCTACGCTACCGATGGGTATGTTAATTCAAAACGCAGTAACTTCCCGTTTGGTGAAGTAGCAAGCGCAACGTTCACATCAACAAATGGCAGTAAATTAGGCAGTGCCACTAGTTCATTAAATTACACAGGAACGGTTTTTGAACCCATTGATGAATTTAAAGGCGACTTTGCACGCGCATACTTTTACATGGCAACTCGCTATGAGAACGTAATTGGCTCGTGGCAAAACAACACAACAGCCAGTAATGCAGTCCTTAACGGTACTAGTAATCAAGTATTCGAGAGTTGGGTGGTAGCTATGCTACTAAACTGGCATAACGCCGACCCTGTTAGCCAAATGGAGCTTGACCGAAACCAAGCAGCTTTTGAGTTTCAGGGGAATCGCAACCCATATATCGATCACCCTGAATTTGTTGAGATGATTTGGTAATAACTTTTAGCCCCAGCATTAACTGGGGCTTTTTAATACCTGAACTTTTTGCTCAGCAATAAGTGACTCCACATACCGCTTTTCTAAATCCCACGGATGACGCTTCCAGCCCTTAAAACCAAAGCCGATAATATACACCTGTGCTTGCTGCTTTAAAAAGTACTCAATGGCTAACGTTCCCGAACTGGGTGTTATAGCTCTAAAAGCAGGTTTACCAAACGTATATAAGTGTTTTAATAATGCTGTTTTATCGTGCTGGGCGATGCGACTCACGTTGGCGTGCGGGCTATATTTACGTATTATTTCATCACCATGGTCAATACAGCCCCTGCGGTTAATTAGCTTATAAAAAGGTTGGGTAAATAAGCTAGGTTTTGGGTCGGTGATCATGACATTTTTCAGCTGCGTTATATCTATACATGGAAACGCTGCGCAAAGCATTGCGCCTTGCTTACCTCTTCCTACTAGCCATAAATCAGTACATTTTTGGCCTAAGTTTGCAGGCATATTTGCACACATATTAAAGCGCACCACTCTATCAAAGCTGCTTAAGGCTTTACTTACATCCTTTTCGACGGGGCCATTACCTATAATCAACACTGTTTGCTTAGTCATTTTACACTCCTTGTACCTTTAATAGCGCATACTAACGTGCCCGCTATTCTTTACCAGCAAACTTATATTAAACTTTTTTTTCAGCCACTCGCCTGTGCGGTAAATTAGCAGGCACTACTTTTGATTTAAGGCCTGCTCTGCACGCGCTATTGATTCGTAGCGCTTGCCTGTAATTTTTATCAGCCATACTTTATCTGTAAAGGTGCGGCTTAAATACACTGTTTGCCCATTTGGGATTTGCGGCATAAAAGAAGAAATAGATTCCCACTTGCCACCAATCTGCTCTTTTAACTTCAGGCTGGCGTTAAAGTGCGTTCCCTCTGCGTTTGGCTTTACTTCAAGCGCCGTCATTTGAGTATCATCACCAATTTCTATCATTGCACTTTTATTTAATAGCGTGAGTAGCTGAGGCTGATGCGTGGGGCTTAGGTTTTTTAAAGCCTGTTCTATTTTACTATCTACCGTAATCTCATTCTGTAATTTATAAATACTGGCTTTAATTGCAAAAACAGGCTCTGCGTAACTAGAATTTGTAAAAAACAGTGAACTGATAAGCACTAAAATAGCACTAGTGAATTTATTAGACATATTATATCTCCTTATTAAAATCGAATTGAGCATACCTTATATTTTGTTAAAGTGAACATAAGCTATTAATATTCATAATATTCTTTATATTAATAAGCATGAATATGCGCTTTTAGGCTATTTATAAATACAAATTTTAGCGATAATAAAACGCTTAACTAATCAAATAAGAGCAAAGGGTATGCAAGCATTAGGAATGGAGTTGAAGCGCCTTAGAGCAAATAAAAAGTGGACGCAAGCTTTTGCAGCGCGTGAAATTGGAATTCAACAGTCGTACCTTTCAAAGCTTGAAAATGGACAGTTTATCCCTTCAGCTGAGGTGATTGAAAAGCTTAAACTTTGCTATGGCCAAACCTGTTTTGACAAATGCCTACCTATAAATTCAACTAAACATACGCCCTCAAACATCACTTTAATTATGAGCCTGACTTTATTTATGTGCGGGCTGATAGCGTGGTTATGTGCAGCATATGAAATTTTTTATCCACAAACCTACTTCACCTATCAAGCAAAGTTAGATGACTTTTTAGCATTTAATATCACTCAGCAATACCAAGGCGAACGCTTTATAGAGGGAGATGTGACCTATCAAATTGTAGGAGAAAGGCAGGTTAGTCGTATCGAGAACCGCTTCATAGTAGTAGGCTCTGCCGTGGGCATAGTAATATCTTTCGTTATAGCCCTGCTTTCACAAAGACACAGATTTATTAATTTAAAACCCCGATAGTGCGTTGTAAGCAATTTTAACGTCAGCAGTGACTGTTCCTCCCTCAATTTAGCTTACTATTAATGCAGGTTGGTATTTAGACTATTGCGTATTAATGGCTCCTTTATTCTAAGAAATGCCCTAGGCTCAGGCCAAACTGCGGTGCTCATATTCACTTTGAGCTGCTTACAGCTAAAAACTTACCGCTTATCTCTTCTTTCTTTACACACAAAAAGCCCCGGCTAATGCCAGGGCTTTTTACAAAACTTACTTAATTTAAAAATTAAGCTTGTTTTGGACTAGAAACAACGTCTACTAAAGTCCAAGATTTATTCTTAGAAATTGGCGCGCATTCACGGATAGTAACTACGTCACCCGCTTTTGCTGTGTTGTTTTCGTCATGTACGTGTAGCTTAGTAGTACGTTTGATGAATTTCCCATAGATTGGGTGCTTCACGTAACGTGCGATAGCAACAGTGAAAGATTTTTCCATCTTGTCGCTTACTACACGGCCTTGAAGAGTACGAATTTTATCGCTCATTATTGACCTGCCTTCTGGTTAATAATTGTTTTTACACGCGCGATATCGCGACGTACTGTTCTTAGCGTGTGTGTCTGAGCTAACTGACCAGTGCTTGCTTGCATGCGCAGGTTGAACTGCTCACGAAGAAGTCCTAGAAGTTCAGCATTTAGCTCTTCTACGCTTTTGTCTTTTAGTTCGCTTGCTTT
The DNA here is from genome assembly GCF_001401855.1 of Pseudoalteromonas sp. P1-7a. Taxonomy (NCBI): domain Bacteria; kingdom Pseudomonadati; phylum Pseudomonadota; class Gammaproteobacteria; order Alteromonadales; family Pseudoalteromonadaceae; genus Pseudoalteromonas; species Pseudoalteromonas sp. P1-7a. The sequence continues at coordinate 112,926 of NZ_LKDU01000008.1, forward strand.
CATCACATTACCGTCCGAGTTACGAAAGTTGTTTTGAATGGCAGTTTACGAGCTGCAAGGTCAAATGCTTCACGAGCAAGCTCTTCAGAAACACCTTCCATTTCGTAAAGTACTTTACCAGGCTGAATTTCAGCAACCCAATATTCAACAGAACCTTTACCTTTACCCATACGAACTTCAAGAGGCTTTTCTGTGATCGGCTTGTCAGGGAAGACACGGATCCAGATTTTACCTTGACGTTTCACGTGACGCGTCATAGCACGACGAGCTGCTTCGATTTGACGAGCAGTCATGCGGCCACGACCAGTAGCTTTCAAACCGAAAGTACCGAAGCTTACTTTGTTACCGTTTTGCGCTAAACCGCGGTTGCGGCCTTTGTGCATTTTACGGAATTTTGTACGTTTTGGCTGTAACATTACTCGCTACCTCTACTTAGCACTTTTTTTGGCTTTCTTTGGTGCGCGTTTAGCTGGCTTCTCTTGCTCTTGTACTAGTGGTAAACCACCAATAACTTCGCCTTTGAAGATCCAAACTTTAACACCAATGATACCATAAGTGGTTAAGGCTTCAGAAGTTGCGTAGTCGATATCAGCACGAAGAGTATGTAGAGGTACACGACCTTCACGATACCATTCTGAACGTGCGATTTCTGCGCCGCCAAGACGACCGCTAACTTCAACTTTGATCCCTTTAGAACCGATGCGCATTGCATTTTGTACCGAACGCTTCATAGCGCGACGGAACATAACACGACGCTCTAGCTGAGAGGCAATGCCGTCTGCAACTAATTGTGCATCTAATTCTGGTTTACGTACTTCAGAAATATTAATCTGAGCAGGTACACCAGCAATCTTAGTTACCGCTTGACGTAATTTTTCTACGTCTTCGCCTTTTTTACCGATAACAACACCCGGACGAGCCGTATGAATTGTTACACGGATAGATTTAGCTGGACGCTCAATAACGATTTTAGACACAGAAGCCGCTTTTAATTCCTTAGTAAGGAAAGTACGTACTTTGTGATCGCCAAAAAGCTGATCAGAGAAATCTTTAGAACTCGCGTACCAGGTAGAAACCCAAGGTTTAGATATACCTAGGCGAATACCAGTAGGATGAACTTTTTGTCCCATTACTTATACTCCTAGCTATCTGAAACCACAACAGTGATGTGGCTTGTACGCTTAAGGATGCGGTCTGCGCGTCCTTTAGCACGTGGCATAATACGTTTCATTGTAGGACCATCGTCCACAAAAATCGTAGCTACACGAAGCTCATCAATGTCAGCACCTTCGTTATGCTCTGCGTTAGCAATAGCAGACTCAAGTACTTTTTTAACTAATACAGCCGCTTTCTTAGGGCTGTACGCCAGGATTTCTAGAGCGCGATCGACAGGTAATCCGCGGATCTGATCTGCAACTAGACGTGCTTTTTGCGCCGAACCAGAGGCGAATTTATGTTTAGCTAATGCTTGCATTTATCATTCCCCTCTTAACGTTTCTTCGCTTTCTTATCCGCAGCATGGCCGCGGTAAGTGCGAGTTGGTGCAAATTCACCCAGTTTGTGACCGATCATTTCGTCTGTGATAAACACAGGAACGTGCTGACGACCATTATGGACAGCGATGGTCAATCCGATCATGTTAGGTATGATCATTGAACGACGGCTCCAAGTTTTAATTGGCTTCTTGTCACCGCTTTCCAACGCTTTCTCTACCTTCTTCAGCAAGTGTAGGTCTATAAATGGACCCTTCTTGAGAGAACGTGGCATGGCTATTCCTCAACTATTATTTAGTACGACGACGTACGATGAATTTATCAGTACGCTTGTTCTTACGTGTCTTAGCACCTTTAGTCGGCTTACCCCATGGAGACACAGGATGACGACCACCAGATGTACGACCTTCACCACCACCGTGTGGGTGATCTACCGGGTTCATGGCAACACCACGAACTGTCGGACGGATACCACGCCAGCGATTTGCACCTGCTTTACCAAGTGAACGAAGCATATGCTCAGCATTGCCTACTTCACCAAGTGTTGCACGACAATCAGATTGTACTTTACGAACTTCGCCAGAACGAAGACGTAATGTTACGTATTGACCATCACGCGCAAGGATTTGAACGTATGCACCAGCAGAACGTGCAATTTGAGCACCTTTACCTGGTTTTAATTCTACGTTGTGAACAGTCGAACCTACAGGCATATTACGCATAGGTAATGCATTACCAGTCTTAATTGGTGCATCAACACCAGACTGGATTGCATCGCCAGCTTTTAAGCCTTTTGGTGCGATAATGTAACGACGCTCACCGTCTGCATATAATACAAGAGCGATGTTTGCGCTACGATTTGGATCATATTCTAAACGCTCAACAGTAGCAGGAATGCCATCTTTAGTACGTTTAAAATCGATTACACGGTAATGATGCTTATGACCACCACCAATGTGACGAACCGTAATACGACCGTTGTTATTACGACCACCTGATTTAGAGTTTTTCTCTAAAAGTGGAGCGTAAGGTTTACCCTTATGTAAATCTGGGTTAACCACTTTAACTAGGTGACGACGACCCGCAGAAGTTGGTTTACACTTTTGAAGTGCCATAATTCTAACTCCCCTTATTACTCGGCGCCGCCGACAAAGTCTAGCTCGCTACCTTCTTTAAGAGTAACGTAAGCTTTCTTCCAGTCGCTACGACGACCGAAACGCATGCCAGTACGTTTTGTTTTACCCTTAACGTTAAGTGTGCGAACACCCGTTACTTCTACTTCAAAAAGCTTCTCAACTGCCGCTTTAATTTCAGCTTTAGTTGCATCATTTGTTACTTTGAAAACAATCGTGTTGTTTTCTTCAGCAGCAATTGTGCTTTTTTCAGAGATATGTGGAGCAAGGATCACTTTTAAAAGACGTTCTTCACGGATCATGCTAGCGCCTCCTCAAGTTGCTTAACAGCAGCAGCTGTAATAAGTACCTTGTCGAAAGCAATTAAGCTTACAGGATCGATACCAGCTACATCACGCGTGTCAACCTTGTACAGGTTACGTGCCGATAAGAAAAGATTTTCATCTACTTCTTCAGTCACGATAAGAACATCTTTAAGCTCAAGTTCTTTAAGCTTAGAAACTAGTTCTTTAGTTTTTGGTGCTTCTAAACCAAAGCTTTCAACAACGATTAAACGCTCTTGACGAACTAATTCAGATAAGATGCTTTTGATCGCACCGCGGTACATTTTACGGTTTACTTTTTGGCTGTGGTCTTGTGGTTTAGCTGCGAAGCTAACGCCACCTGAACGCCAAATTGGGCTACGGATTGTACCAGCACGTGCACGGCCAGTACCTTTTTGAGCCCATGGTTTTTTACCACCACCGCTTACTTCAGAACGTGTCTTCTGAGCACGAGTACCTTGACGAGCACCTGCTGCGTATGCAACAACTACTTGGTGTACTAATGCTTCGTTAAACTCACGTCCAAAAGTAGCTTCAGAAACTTCAAGAGCGCCAGAAGCGTCTTTAATTGCTAATTCCATCACTAAATCTCCAGGACTTATGCTTTAACAGCTGGTTTAACGATAACGTCACCGCCGATAGCGCCAGGTACTGCACCTTTAACTAAAAGCAAGTTACGCTCAGCGTCAACGCGAACTAGTTCTAAGTTTTGAGTCGTTACACGCTCAGCACCCATATGACCGGCCATTTTCTTACCTTTAAACACCTTACCAGGTGATTGGTTTTGACCGATTGAACCAGGAGCACGGTGAGATAGAGAGTTACCATGTGTAGCGTCTTGCATGCTGAAATTCCAGCGCTTAACACCACCTTGGAAACCTTTACCTTTAGAAGTACCGGTTACGTCAACTTTGTTGATTTCGTTGAATAATTCAACAGTAAGCTCAGCGCCTACTTCAAAATCGCCTTCACCACCATTTAGGCGGAATTCCCACAGACCGCGACCCGCTTCAACACCAGCTTTAGCGAAATGACCCGCTGCTGCTTTGTTTACACGGCTTGCTTTTTTAGTGCCTGCGGTTACTTGAAGCGCGTTATAACCGTCTGTTGCGTCAGATTTGATCTGAGCAATGCGGTTAGGAGTCGCTTCGATAACTGTCACAGGGATAGATACACCATCTTCAGTGAAGATACGTGTCATACCCACTTTACGACCGACTAGACCTAATGCCATTTTCCTATAACCTCTCTAATCTTTCGATTAACCCAGGCTGATTTGAACATCAACACCAGCAGCAAGATCTAAACGCATTAATGCGTCAACAGTCTTGTCAGTTGGTTCTACGATGTCGATCAGACGTTTATGGGTGCGGATCTCGTACTGATCACGCGCATCTTTGTTTACGTGCGGTGAAGTTAGTACAGTAAAACGTTCAAAGCGTGTAGGTAGTGGGATTGGACCACGTACTTGTGCGCCTGTGCGTTTCGCAGTTTCCACGATTTCCGCCGTTGATTGGTCAATCAAACGGTGGTCAAAAGCTTTTAGGCGAATACGAATGCGTTGATTTGACATTCTTAAACCTCAATATAAAGAGCATTTAAAGAGCATAAAAAAACGACCGAAACAATCTTAATAATTAAGATGTCGGTTGTTAATTTATATCTACGATGAGTTCCAAATCGGAACTCCTGTTTATTAGCTTGAAATCCAAGCTTAATTTATCCCTTCAAGTTCCAGAGGAATCTTGAAAGCCTGCGTATTATAGTGATATTGGTGATAAATGCAACAACTAATTGCAATTTAATTACGGGGGCAAAGCTGTGCAAATAACCGCCGCCAGTTATTTATAGCTATAATTGAACTGCTCAGCACCGAATCAGTCCTAAGCTTATAATTTAACCGATTACGCAAATTACAGGATTTTATAGATATTATGGTATCCTATGCGCTAATTTTGCTTTTAATACTCTCAATATGGTGAGTCGATGCGTTTATTAAATTATTGTTTGAATTTTCTTACTAGCTGCGTAAGCCGTGTTTTGGTAAAAAGTAAGGTCCTTCCCCAAAGCCCAATAGAACAATATGACCTAAATCCGGAGCATCCTACTTTTTATATAGTTCGGTTAAATTCGCGCTTCGATTTAGCTGCCCTTACTAATGTATGTAAAAAGCATGGCTTGCCTAACCCATGCGACTATCAGACTCTAGGAAACCAAGAGCTTGAACGTTTTATAGGTATTAAAAACCCACCACCGTTATTTGGCGATACCGCTAAGCCGACTGCGGCCCTCTCTCAGGGTAAACAAATAATTGAACATTTACTAAATAGCGGTCAAAAGAATGTACAGGTGGTGCCAGTCACTATTTTATGGGGACGCGACCCAGGTAAAGAAAAGCCGGGAATTCGTACCTTAATTACCCACTCGCTTACGCCTAGCTGGTTTAGAAAGTTTTTTGTTGTGTTGTTTTCTGGGCGCGATAATTTTATTCGCTTTAGCCAACCGCTCGATTTATCACTTATTGTGAATGAAAAAGCCGATGTTAACGAGCTACCACAAAAACTATTGCGTGTTGCTCGTGTGCACTTTAAGCGTCAAAAACTGGCCGCTACCGGCCCTAAAATGCCCTCGCGTGAGCAATTATTTAACTCACTTTTAGCTTCACCTACTATAAAAAAAGCGATTCAAGATGAAGCAAAGTCAAAAGGGATAAGTCAAGCAGAAGCACGCCAAAACGCATTAAAGCTACTAGATGAAATAGCGGCTAATTATTCTGAGGCGATGATACGTGTAGGCGACAGAATTTTAACCTGGCTATGGACTAAGCTCTACAACGGTATAGATATAAAGTACACCGAGCAAATCCATGAGCTTACCAATAAAGGTCACGAGATAATCTATATGCCGTGCCATCGTAGCCACATGGATTATTTGTTACTTACCTATGCTATATACCATCAAGGTTTGGTGCCGCCGCATATTGCCGCGGGTATTAATCTTAACTTTTTCCCTGCCGGCGGTGTTTTTCGTCGTTCAGGGGCATTTTTTATTCGCCGCTCGTTTGCCGGTAATAAACTTTACTCTGCCGTATTTAAAGAATATTTAAGCCAGCTATTTATTAAAGGCTACTCAGTTAAGTTTTACACTGAGGGTGGGCGCAGCCGCACTGGCCGATTACTACCGCCAAAAACCGGTATGCTTGCGATGACGTTGCAAGCCATGCTACGCGGCATAGATCGCCCTGTATCTATTGTGCCGGTATACATTGGCTACGAACATGTAATGGAAATTAATACTTATTTAAAAGAGCTTGCCGGTAAAGATAAAAAAGGCGAGTCAGTTTTTGGTATTTTTAAAGCCATTAAAAACCTTAAAAACTATGGCCGTGGTTACCTAAACTTTGGCGACCCTATTTCTATCAACCAATACTTAAACGATAACCAACCTGATTGGCGCGATGCTGTACACTCAACTGATGTACAAAAGCCACAATGGCTAGGTCCGCAAGTGGCGGCGCTTGCCGACCAAGTAATGGTAAAAATTAATAATGCTGCAGCCCTTAATGCCGTGAATTTACTGGCTATGATTTTGCTAGTTAATGACAAGCACGCACTAAGTAAACCTAAGCTATTAGCACAGCTTGATTTTTACCTGCGCTTACAACGCGATGCAAGCTATAGCAATAAAGTAACTGCACCCGATGAAACACCAGAGCAGCTATTAACACACGCTATTAAGCTTAATAAGTTTGATGTTATTAGCGATGAATTTGGTGAAATTATTGCAATTAACGATAAAGAAAAAACTTTATTTAACTATTACCGTAATAATATTTTGCACTTATTTGCCGTGCCAAGCCTGATTGCTTTGCACTTATTTAAGCAACACAGTAGTACGGTTGAGCAATGCCAAAAGTTAGTGTCGGCTTTTTACCCTCTGTTTGCCAAAGAGTGGTATTTACAGCCACTAGATGAAAACTACATAAGCCGTATTTTGGCTAACTTTAGCGATCAAAACTTAATTGAGCTCGATGGCGATAGCATTCATGTTACTAACACGAATGATTCGTTAGCTAAACTTGAAATGCTAGGAAGGTCGCTTAGCTTTACATTGCAACGCTACGCTATTGTTGTGGGCTTTATTCAAACCAGTAACGGTATTGAAAAGGCTGAGCTTGAGCGAGAAAGCCAAGTGCTGGCAAACCGTTTGGGCACCTTGCATGGGATAAAAACACCAGAGTTTTTTGATAAAAAAGTGCTGGTAAGTTTTATAGACAATTTACGCGGTGAGCTGTTAATTACCGATGGTGAGAATGGTATTCACGGCAGCACACAGCTGTGCGAAATATACATGTACTTAAAAACCTTACTACCGGCTCGTATATGGCAGTCGGTTAGCGACATAGTGCAAGATCAATGTAACTAACGCTAAACATATTAACTAAATACCATTAAAAAGCCTCAATATTCATAATATTGAGGCTTTTTTGTAAGTTTCGTTGTTTAACCTAAGCGCTCACAACGCACTATAAATAATAGTAAATAGCGTTATTAACTTAGCGCTGGCGCATCACCCCTTCTTGAATAGTTGATGCGACTAAATTACCTTGGCGGTCAAAAAACTGCCCTCTCACTAAGCCTCGCCCAGAGCTAGCGCTTGGGCTGTCTATGGTGTATAAAATCCAATCGTCCATCCTAAATGGGCGGTGGAACCACATCGCATGGTCAATCGTTGCCACTTGCATATTTGGCTGCATAAACGATACGCCATGCGGCTGTAATGCAGTAGGTAAAAACTCAAAGTCAGAGGCATACGCTAATAAGTAATTATGAATACGTTGGTCATCTGGCATATCGCCATTGGCTTTAATCCAAATATGTTTTACTGGTTCAATAACCTCAGGTTTAAACGGATTATGAAAAGTCACCGGGCGCATTTCAATGGGCATTTCTCGTATAAATTTATTACGAATAGCCTCGGGTATGTGATGGGCGTTTTCTTGGTAAAACTCAAGCGATGAGCGCAGTTCTTCAGGGGGCGGTACATTAGGCATAGTTGCTTGATGCGATAAGCCGTCTTCTTCCCCTTGAAACGATGCGGTCATATAAAAAATCGGTTTACCATATTGAATGGCGCTCACACGTCGAGTACTAAAACTTTTACCATCGCGTATAGTTTCTACATCATAAACAATCGGCTTTGCCGCATCGCCAGGGCGTAAAAAGTAAGAGTGTAATGAATGAACAACGCGTCCTTTTGGTAGTGTTTCTTTTGCTGCAGATAATGCCTGCCCCATAACTTGACCACCAAATACCGCTCTAAACCCTAAATCCTGGCTTTGACCGCGATATAAACCCTGTTCAATTTCTTCAAGTGACAATAACGACAATAAATCATCTAATACTTGGCTCATTTGCTGTTCTCTCAATCCCCAGATAAGTTAATGATACTATACAATACATGTATGTAAATCTAACTAAATGAGTAAGGCTATGAATTATTGGCTATTTAAAACTGAGCCCGACGCTTTTTCGATTGATGATTTAAAAAAAGCGCCACTGCAAACCACCTTGTGGGAAGGTGTGCGTAATTACCAAGCACGTAACTTTATGCGCGATGATATAAAACTAGGAGACTTAGTATTCATTTATCACTCTAGTTGTAAACACGTAGGCGTTGTGGGTATAGCAACCGTTACTAAAGAATCTTATCCTGATCCAACCCAGTTTGATTTAAATAGCGATTATTACGATGCGAAAGCAACGCCCGACAACCCTCGCTGGTTTGTTGTTGAGGTAACCTATAAATGCCATTTAAATAAACGGGTGAGTTTAAAAGACATTAAAGCTAACGAGGCAATTAACGAACTAGCCCTTAAAAAGGCAGGCCGACTATCAGTTATGCCAGTCACTCAAAACGATTGGGAGCAAATAATAGCTATGAGCAATTAGCCATAATAATATCCGAATGTTTAAGAGGGTAGTTTTGACTATGTTTGACCTCATTTATCCGTGTTTGATACGATCCCCCGCGAGTTATAATTGGGGGATTAATGAAACTACTGTATTGGTTAGGTGAATGGTTAACGCTTTGCCGTGATGAACAACAAACTAGGCTGCCCATGTCTGGCAGTGACCTACTCGGCGATGTGTACGTAAAATACGAATTTGTTGATTTAAGTAAGCCCCTGCTTTTTACTTTCTCACCCGCGGGCACCAACCTCCAAGAACACGATCTAACCGATGACTTTGCCCCTTGGGGCTATCACTTAGCGCAAAAACAAAATGTTAATATTATTGCGTTTCAGCATTTAGGCAAAAGTAATTGGTTTAGAAGCCGTAATTTAATTTTCTTTTTAGAGCAGTTATCGACACTACTTAGCCCATTCAAGTGCCGATTAGGCTATGGCCTTAGCCGCGGTGGTTTTGCTGTGGGTGCATTTGCTAAATTATTAAAGCTTGATCAGGTACTATTTTTTCACCCAGTTAGCACCAAAAACACTGAAATAGTGCCGTGGGATAACCGCTCAAGCACTGAGCTTGCGCAGCAGTTTGATTGGCAAAGTGAATATAACGATGTTGATTTAGGCCATGCTAAGGGTTACATAATTTATGACCCCACCAATAAAATAGACCGCTTACATGCAAAACGATACCCTCAACTTACTCATTTACGTGTATTTGGTATGGGGCACGGCACTCATGCCAGCTACCTCACTAAGTTTGGCTTTTACAAACAAGTAGCCGTTGATTTTATTCGCCACCAGCAAATTGATATAGCGCAGTTTCGTTTGCAAACTAAAACCTTGCGACTAAAGGAGGAGTATTACCAAAGCCTAAATAAAGCAAACGCGAGCTCGCCTCACCGCTTGGCGTTATTAAGTACGGCACATCAAATTTTAGCAGATGAAAAAGAAGAGCATGTGCAAGAACATCAGGCCAAAATAGATATTCAGCCGCTTATTGATGTCGCACTTAAACATCAAGATGAACACCCAAATGATGCTATTCAGTTATTAGAAGTTGCTCAACAAATTGTGCCGGATGACCCGCTGGTTGAGCACAAACTCAAGCAGCTAGAATAGGTCTACGATGGTTTATTCTTCTTTCTTTTTTTATGCCCCTGCTTGGGCACAATAGTAAAATACATAAAAAGCCCCAACCACGAAAAAATAATTACGCCTAATAACCAGCCATTTTTTTCGTGGCCTTGGGTGCGCTTACTATTAACCACAATTACCACGGGTAAAATATAAGCACTTAAAATAATTATTAAAAATACTACTTCATTCATTATTTAATCTAGGCCTTGGTTATTTTGCCAAGCTTTGCCAATCAACTTCATTTGTTAGCACACGCTCAAGAGCAATATAATGAAGTATATCGCCTGCATTTACTTTGTAGTCAAGCGGTGGGTTTAAATCCATATTTTGCGCGCTTAAATTGTGCGCTACCCCTAACAAAATCGCATTATAGTCATGCTTAAAATGGTGAAACAAAGTACCAAACTCCATTTCATCACACCCACTAGGAATAGCTAAACTAAACTGCGTGTCGCCATGTAACGTAGATAATAGCTCTTCTTGTACACGGCTAGAACCAGGGTCTTGCATTGAGCGCACTAAAATCTCAGCCGACTTAGCACTGCTACATTCCACATTTTGGCAGTGCTCTAGTAGCATATCGACCTTAGTTTCATCTAAGAAATGCGCACTAATGTGACATTCACTTTTGACTAAGCGGCTAATACGCAATGCTGTTGTAAATGTTTGGTTGTCATCTTGCCCATCAATAATAATTTTGTCGGCACGATTTATAGCAACACGTTCAAGTTCTTCTAAATCGGTAAAACTGGTAAGGCGGGCAAAGTCGACATTTTCGTTGGTTAAAAATGGGTGCTCCATTTGCTCAGTTACCGCCAATAAAATACGGCGATCAGTACGTTTAGTATCGGCAAGAATATAATCAATCATTTTTTTTGTTCGGGTATCGTGCCAGCCAAAAATAATAATATGGTTGTTACTGTGAGCAAAGTTTTTATCACCAGTCATAGCGCGCCTAATTAAGTAAGTCACTGTTTGCCCTGTTTTTCCTAACAGAACGCCAAATAAAGCTAATCCAAACGGAATTTGTATTAATGCCACCACCCAACGACCTAGCTCGCTAGTTGGACTAAAATCGCCGTAACCCACAGTTGAAGTAGTGACTGTATAGTAGTAAAAATAGGTGCTAAACGAAGTAAGCGCTTGCTCATTTGCAATAAGCAGTAGCCCCCAAGTCACTAACATATGAGCAAGTATCGCGAGCATCACCGCTTGCCAACTCAGCTGATCGATATGAGCACGAAGAAGTAGCGTTAGCCTCTTAAATATTCCCAGCATAATACAAATTTTTGTTAGTAAATTATCTATAAACAGTACGTTACTGTAAGCCATGCATTTAAGCAACGTTTAAGCTTTTAAGTAAAGATCTGTAAACCGCTGTAGATTACAGCTTTCCCACCCTAGAAAATAAGCAGATCCTACAAATATAAGACTAAATGTGGGTTTGCTAATACCTTTATAGCATGATTAATTATAAGAGGACGAAAAAACACACAGACACATTATGCTTAATAAAATTGCCACACCGTTTACCAAATTAGTAGAGCGCTACTTACCCGACCCTTTTATATTTGTAATATTGCTAAGCATTATTACATTGCTAGGGGCATGCCTACTTACTCCCGCCACCAGTATTGAAGTTATCAACGCATGGGGTAATGGTTTTTGGAACCTACTAAGCTTTGCCATGCAAATGCTATTAGTGCTAATCACAGGCTATATGCTGGCAAGTACATCGCCTGTAAGTAAACTATTAGAAAAACTAGCTACACTTGCCAATACTCCGCCAAAAGCAATAATTTTAGTCACGCTTATTTCGTTATTAGCAAGTTGGTTAAATTGGGGGTTTGGCTTAGTGATTGGCGCTTTATTTGCTAAAGCCATTGCTAAGCAAACCAAAGTTGATTACAGGCTGTTAGTCGCCAGTGCCTATTCGGGCTTCGTAGTATGGCATGGCGGTTTAGCCGGCTCTATACCGCTCACTATAGCCACGCAAGGCCACTTTTCACAAAGTAGCATTGGTATAATTGGTACTGAACAAACCCTGTTTGCTGGTTTTAACATAGCCATACTCATTGGCTTATTTATCATTATGCCGCTGGTTAACCGCTACATGCTACCCAGTGATAAAAACAGCGTGTATGTAGACCCTGCGCTAATAAAGGAGATCCCCGCTAATAATGAAAATGTAACCCGCCCTGCTCAACATTTAGAACACAGTAAACTGCTAGGCATCGCCATTGGCTTGCTCGGCCTGTGTTATTTGGCGTATTACTTTGTAATTGCAGGCGGTAGCCTAAACCTTAATAGCGTTATTGCGATGTTTTTGTTTTTAGCCATTACATTACACCAAACACCCCATAACTTACTTAATAGCTTACAACAAGCAATTCCTAGCGGCGCAGGTATTGTTATTCAATTTCCGTTTTATGCAGGTATTATGGCCGTTATGGTCGACAGCGGTTTAGCCCAGCAAATATCGCGTGGTTTTATTGCCGTAGCAGATGCCGATAGCTTGCCATTTTTTAGCTTTATAAGTGCAGGCCTGGTAAATATGTTTGTACCTTCTGGCGGCGGCCAATGGGCAGTACAAGCACCTATTGTTATACCCGCAGCGCAAGAGCTGGGCGCCGATATATCACGCGTTGCTATGGCAGTTGCCTGGGGTGATGCGTGGACTAATCTAATTCAACCCTTTTGGGCGCTACCTGTACTGGCAATAGCAGGCTTAAAAGCAAAAGATATTATGGGTTTTTGTGTGGTGCAGCTATTTGTTACAGGGGTGTTTGTATCACTCGTGTTGAGCTTTTACTAAACCCTCATTACGCGCAGTATTTATGGATACTGCGCGTATAACTATTAACTCGATAAAATAGTCATCGGCAGGCTAAGTATTGGATTCTCTGAATCGGCAAAGTGCATCATTACTGCCACATGGCCTGCAACTACAATAGCGTACATAGCAGCTGAAAAACCTTGGCCGTATTTATCAAGCGGCAATAAATGCGAGTAATGTCGGCCTCGCCATTCAAATACAATTTCTAGTGCGCCAACAAACAAAAAGAACACCAGTAACATTAAGCCAAATGTATAACTAAGCCATAAGCCAAATAACACACCGAGTAAACACACACTTAAACCGACCCAAGAGCGCATTGAAAAGCTGATACTTTTTAGTACATGGCCGCCATCAAGCGGTAAAATGGGTAATAGATTAAATAAGTTAAGTAGTGCGCTTAATACCGCAACACCTGCAAATATCTCCATCTCGGTGGCGTAATAAAGCACTACACCTAGCACTGATGTAAACAAACCAAACGCAGGACCCATTAATGATATAACTACATCTTGCCAGCGCGTTGTTATTTTATCGTCGCTAACAGCCAACCCGCCTACAAAGGGAATAAGGTAAATACCTTTGGTTTTTATGCCAAAGTATTTCATGGCTCTTACGTGTCCGTACTCATGCACGACTAAACACGCAATAAGCATCAGCGCAAACTCAATGCTAAATAGCCACGCATAGCCAGCAACCGATGCACCGGCCAGCGCTACTTTAATTACTTTTGCACTTTTAAATAATTTAAAGCCCAGTGCCGCGAGCCCTAAAAAGCCTTTTTTGGGCTGGCTATTTACCGGCGCAGGTAAAGCAAGCTGTGTAGCAAACACACCATCTACAAATAACGAAAGTGATTGCTCCTGAATCTGCGAGCTATCTATACCTATTCTTTGGTTAGATAAAGCAAATTCAACATAATTATCCTTAGGGTTTTCAAATGCTATAGCTTGTTGATTATGGAATATTTGTACTATTTTTTGCCCAGATACCATAAGGGTTAATGGTTGCTCTGCAAGCATGAGGTCGATTTTTATCATGACTAAAACCAGTTAAAACAATAGCGCTAGTATACCGATGAATTAAAAAAACACGAATTGCTACAGACTATAAGCACAATAGCACTAGGAAGTTAAAAATTTATATAAAACTAAGCTGACAAAAGGCTGATCAGAAGCTACTTTTACAGTACTAATATATTAAGTAGTTACAAGGATAGAGCATGTCGATTTCGGTACCCAATATTTTAGTTGTGGATGACTCTAAGGCGATTTTAATTGTTATGGAGGCCATTTTAAATGAGCTAGGAGTCTCGAATAAAGTTACAAAATGCCTGAGTGCTCAGCAAGCGCTGACTCATGTAACTGACGATATAAACTTTTACGACATTGTATTTACAGACCTAAACATGCCCGAAATGGATGGTATGGAGTTTATAAGAAAACTAGGCGAGCTTAATTTTACAGGCGCAGTAGTTATAATTTCGGAAATGGATCACAAGGTTATTAATCTAGCTGCTAATTTAGCGCGTCATAGCAATATTCATTTAGTTGCAAATTTAGCTAAACCCGTGCAACTTAATCAAGTAAAAACTGTTTTACAAAAAGCAAAACACTTAGCCGTGCACAACGAACATTCCCATACTTCTATCTCAGAAAAAGCATTGCAAGAGGCAATCAAATCAAACGAAATAACCCCTTATTATCAGCCAAAAATAAATTCACAAACGAGCGAAATAGAAAGCATTGAAGTGTTAGCACGTATAGTTAAGACCCATACAGGCGAGATCATCGCGCCTAGCCGGTTTATTTCATTATCGGAGCAAACAGGGTTAATTAATCAAATTACCTTTAGCTTATTTGAACAAGCCACCAGCGATTTAAAAGCCATACGCACAAGTATTGCCGCGCACCTAAAACTGGCTTTTAACCTATCACCTACGCAATTAGATGATTTAAGCTGCCCTAATAAGTTGATGCTTATTTTGCAACTCAATGAGCTTTCACCTAGTGATATTATTTTAGAGATAACCGAGCAACACGCGCTGTCTAGCCTTTCTCAGCTAGAAACACTAAACAGATTAAGAATGCATGGCTTTGGCATATCATTGGATGACTTTGGTGTGGGTTTTACCAACATGAACCAGCTTAAACGCCTGCCTTTTACTGAAATAAAAATTGACCGTACACTCATTAGCAATATTGAAACAGATCAGTTTTCGCAAGTAGTGGTGAGCTCACTCGTTGATATTGCATGTCAAGAGCAACTAGCCCTGGTGGCTGAGGGGGTTGAGCGCGCAGAGGAGTCACTCTATTTAAAAAATTACCGTACTAATTTAGCCATGCAAGGATTTTTATTTACCTGCCCTAAAGCCAAAGACGAATTTATAGAGTGGGCAATAAATTGGGTAAATAGTACGGGGGGCACAATTAAACGCTAGCCTTCTCCCCGAGGTAACTAGTTTTTATCTCGGGGCGAATTATCATCTTCACTTACTATATGCTTACTGCTTGCTAAACGTTGTCGCCAGCGCTGCTTAGCAACCATACGCATATTGGTCGATTGGTCACGTTCATCAACAATTTCTAGCCCCATAAGTGCTTCTATCATATCCTCTAGGGTTACAATGCCTTGTACATCACCGTATTCATCAACAATTAAACATATGTGAGTGCGCTGCTTAAGCAAGGTTTGTAGTAACGACGACACATTATGCCCTTCGGGCACCGTATGGATAGGCTTAACTAATTTACTAATTTTATAGTCGGTGCCTAAGCGATGATAAGCCAGCATAATATCGTTTTTATGCACAAAGCCGATAATGTCATCAGCGTCTTTATCAAACACCAACACCCGCGAAAACGATGACGAGCCGTGCTCGCTCATGTATTGATCGACTGTTAACCCTTTATGTACTTTATAAAGCACAGTGCGCGGCGTCATTAAATCGCTTAATTTAGCATGCCTAAAGTGTAAAAGGTTGCGAATGATTTCAGACTCATCTTCATGGATCGCCCCTGTTTCGGTGCCTATATCTGCCATGGCTTCTATTTCTTGGCGAATATAAAAAGCCTCATCGTGCTTAGCCCCCATTAAATTAGTGAGCTTTTGGGCGAACCACACAAATGGCTTTAGCGATATCACTAAAAAACGTAAAGAGTAAGTGACGCTAGGCGTTAAAGCACGCCAATAGTTGGCCCCTAACGTTTTGGGGATAATCTCTGAAAGTACCAATACTAAGAGTGTCATTATCGCAGAGGCAATACCAACCGCCGCATCTGAAAAAACCACAGCCGCTTGCGCGCCCACGCCAGCAGCTCCCGCAGTATGAGCAACCGTGTTGAGCGTTAGTATTGCAGCAAGCGGTTGATCTACATTATTTTTTAGCTTTTCGAGTTGCTTAGCAAGTTCTGGTTGGTTTTTACGTAAAAGCGCCACGTAACTTGGCGAAATACTCAACAACACTGCTTCCATTACAGAACATAAAAAAGAAATGACAATGGCAGCAACCATGTACACAATCAGTAAAGTCACTTTTTCTCCGATGAGTTGAACATATGGGCATGGTAACAATACATGCTATATTTGGCCAAATAACTATCAATAATAGGCACAAATATGAGAATTAGCTCACCTTGGACCACAAAAAATAAATTACTAAAACAAGCAGCTACCTTTTTTGCTCTTGGCAGCTTCAGTTTGACAGCAATAGCAGCCCCGCTTGATAAATCAAATATCGAGTTTATTGGCCCTTTAGGCGAAAACATGCAAGTTAAGCCATTTCAAACGCCACACGGCCAAGCCATTATTAATAACTTATTAGAGCAGCTGCAGCGTAATACGCAAAGCGTGTCTGTATTTGGTAAAAAGTATAGCTGGCAGCCGTTTAATAAAGTAAACGCACTGACTTTAGGTGGCCTACAAGCGCTTAAGTTCAATATTGAAACAAGGCGCTTTAGCCAAGGCACATTAACTATAAAAGGAGTAGAGAGCGCTCAGTTATTTATCGATGCTAAGCTTCAAAAAGGGGATAACCACACTTACTCTTTATCGTTAACGAATGGCTCTCATAGTGTGATTTTAGTGGCGCAACAAGTGGCTAACTGGAACAACGTTTCCCTCGATTTTGAACCCAACGCCGACACTGACAACATTACAATTAACACCTCTACAACTCAGCGACTTTCTGCCGTTCAGCTTTTTGATGCCCCCACGGTTAGTGGGCTTTCTTTAGCGCCCGATGCTAAACAATATGTTACCAGCACACGCAGCTATTCAAATAAAACAGCTAACCAGGCAAACGTGGTAACCGAGCTTAAAAATAGCCAAAATCAAACCTTGTATCGCTTTGAAGGCCAACAGCCAAGCAATATAGCGTGGAGTCCCGATAACAAATTTTTAGTTTATACGTTAGGGAATGAGCTAAAACAGCTAAACCGTAAAAACCTCAGTATTAAAACCTTAGCCGAAGGGCTAGAAGGCGCGAGTAACTTTAATTTTTATGATAACAGCAGCCTCATTTTCAGTTGGTCTAAATCACCCGAAGACAACAACAGCTTAACTAAGCATTACAAGGGGCTTCAAGATAGGTGGTCATACGCACGTAACGTAAGCCAACTTTATATGCTAGATACACACAGCGGCTTAATTAAAGCGCTTAGCCAAGGGCCAATTTCGCATAGCTTTGAAGATGCGCACACTAATCGTAGCAAGGTACTCATGAGCCGCCAAGTTATGGTTATGCAAGCCAGCACCCATCCAGAAACTGAACTGGTGGAGCTTGACTTACAATCGAACAAAATAACGTCTTTTGGTAAATTTAAAACCTTTAATCATGCAAAGTACGCCAACAAAGATGTTTACGTTGTTGCTGGCCCAGACTTTAAAAATGGCGCGGGCCGCGCCCTTCCAAAAGGGATGTTAGCTAATAATTACGACGGTCAGTTGTACTTACTTAGCGATAACGGTAAAAACGTAAAAGCGCTAAGTAAACAGTTTGACCCCGCTATAGGTGAATTACATGTACTTGATAACGGCGATGCGCTTATAAAAGTAACCGAGCAAGATACTCAACCTTTGTATTTATTCGACTTAAGCAAACAGCGCTTTAAAAAGCTTAATACAGGTCTAGATATCGTCGAGCAGTTTAGCTATTCGCACGAGAGAAACCCGCAAGTACTACTAAGCGGTACCACAGCATCTACGCCGCAGCAGCTTAAGCGCTTAAATATTAGTAAAAACAAAACAGATCTTATTTGGGATTCTAAGCCGCTTGCTTACGCTAATACACAAATCCCAACCCTAGAAGAGTTTAATTTCACAAATAAAGACGGCGTAGAAATAACAGGGCGTGTATACCTACCTACTAACCTAGATAAAACTAAAAAACACCCTGCACTTGTATATTACTACGGCGGTACTTCACCTGTTACTCGTGGCTTTACAGGTCGATACCCGTTCAACTTATGGGCAGAAAATGGCTATGTTGTTTATGTATTACAGCCCACAGGAGCAACAGGGTTTGGACAAAAGTTCTCTGCACAGCACGTCAATGCCTGGGGCGATTATACCGCTAGCGATATAATACAAGGAACCCAAGCCTTTTTGAAAAAATACGATTTTGTTGATAGCAAAAAAGTGGGTAATTTAGGCGCCTCATACGGGGGGTTCATGACCATGCTACTTGCTACCAAAACAGACATGTTTAGTGCATCTATTGCGCACGCGGGCATATCAAACTTAACCTCATATTGGGGCGAAGGTTGGTGGGGGTATTTATACTCAGGCGAAGCCTCTAAAAATAGCTTTCCATGGAATAACGCTAAACTGTACAGCGAGCACAGCCCTGTATTTCATGCCGATAAAGTAACAACACCTTTGCTGCTTTTACATGGCGATAGCGATACCAATGTACCTATTGGCGAGAGTTTAACCATGTATACTGCCTTAAAGCTCTTAAATAAAGATGTAGATCTAATTGAATACAAAGGCGCCGACCATCAAATTTTTGCTCGTGATAAGCGCTTTGATTGGTGGAACACTATGCTTGCTTATTTTGATAAACATCTAAAAGGCGAACCACAGTGGTGGGATGCTATGTACTCAGGTAAGTAATACAGCGCTCAGCACATTTTACTAGGTGTGCTGAGCTTAACCCCATAAACAGGTGCTTTATGAGGCGCCTTTTATATTTGAAACATAAAGTTACCGAAAAGTTACAGCCCCCTCTTCTCAGCATTAAACGATTGGTGCTACCATACAGAGCTATAAATATACAAAAATAAGTCCTATGGCAATTAACGTTTTATTGGTTGAAGACGACGAGCTACTCGTTAAGCGCATCCAAAATCACTTTACAGACACCGAATTTTCGATAGAAATAGACTCCACAGGTGCTGATGCCCTAAACATAGTTAGGCAACGCGTAAACCTGCGCAGTGCTATTTCTCTTGCCATTATTGATATTGTATTACCCAAGCGTGATGGGTTGCAGCTTGCCAAAGAGCTCAACACTTTGACCGATATCGGCGTCATTGTTTTATCCAGCCGCGACTCACAAGCCGATCGTATTGCAGGGCTTGCCCAAGGCGCTGATGATTATATTTGCAAGCCTGTTGACTTATTAGAGCTTGAACTACGCATGCGTGCGCTTTATAAACGCATTGCAATTAATCAAGACGATGACGAAAGCGAAGAATTTATAGAATACGCCGACTTTAAACTTCACCCCGACAATCGAACATTAATTACCTCATCAGGCACTGAATCGCGCTTAACCGAAGCCGAACACAAAGTGCTAATTTGTTTAATTAGCAACGCAGGCAAAGCCACCTCGCGTGAGAAAATATCAGAAGAAATAGGTCAGCCCGATTGGAGCCCAAATGATCGCACTGTGGATGTTTTAATTGGCCGTTTGCGTAAAAAGCTCTACGATGAAAAAGACCAAAAACGCATTGTAACCGTGCGTGGCAAAGGCTATATGCTGTCAATTTAGCGCATTAAAGTTTTAACATAGTAAAAATACGCCGAGCTTAACACCTTACAATAATTAAGCCTTATTGCGGTTCGGTATTATTTAGTTAACTGCGCTAGCAACCGCTCGAAAGCGCGGTAATTTAGCGCCTCTTTTAGCTCTTCTAAACTAATGTGTTCTGCGCCTTTTAAATCACTAATCGTACGTGCCACTTTAATGACCCTATGATAAGAGCGCGGTGATAACGACAGTTTTTCGCTGGCTCGTGCTAAAAACTGCAACTCAGCAGGCGCAAGCTCACAATGTATATTCATTTCTTTGTTATTTAAACGCGCGTTAACCTTACCTTGGCGCTTTAACTGTATATGGTATGCAGCTTCAACCCTCTGCCTAACTTGAGCACTGCTTTCCTCGGGCTGAGTACTTTGCAGCTCAACACTGGTTAAACGGGGTAGCTCAATTTGCAAATCGATGCGGTCGATAAATGGGCCTGAGACGCGAGATAAATAACGCATAACTTGGTCAGGTGTTGCTCGCTTATCATTATGGCACCCCGTTGGGCTAGGGTTAAGTGCAGCTATTAGCTGAAACTGCGCCGGAAACTCCATTTGCCTTGCAGCACGGGAGATAACCACAGAGCCGGTTTCCATAGGCTCACGCAGAGAATCAAGCACCTTACGTTCAAATTCTGGAAGCTCGTCTAAAAACAACACCCCGTTATGCGCAAGTGAAATTTCACCCGGCTTAGGGTTTGAAGAGCCACCGACTAAAGCAACTGCTGAGCAAGTGTGGTGGGGGTTTCGAAACGGCCGCTGGCGCCAATTATTTAAATCGATAGATTGACCAATAATAGAGTAAAGTGCAGCGGTTGATATCGCCTCATCGTCAGACATAGTTGGCATTATGGTTGCCATTCGCTGAGCAAGCATTGATTTACCCGTTCCAGGTGGCCCTAAAAAAAGTAAGTTATGACCTCCAGCTGCGGCTATTTCTAGCACTCGCTTAGCACCGGGTTGGCCTTTAACATCACTTAAATCGAGCAAAAAGTCGGGAGACTGGGCGCAATCAGGGTATTCAATATTTAAAGGTAAAGGCTGCTGATTTAATAAATCACCCCACACTTCTTGTAATGAATTAACCGCTTTGCGTTTAACGCCGTTCACCAAACTTGCGAGGCTGTCGTTGGTAAAAGGTAAAAAGCAGCAGCGGTTTTGCTCTTTTGCTGCAAGTACAGAGGGCAAAATGGCATTTACGCCACGCACTTCGCCATTGAGTGCAAGCTCTCCGTAAAACTCATATTTATGTATATCAGGGCAAACAACCTGCCCAGAGGCCACTAAAATACCTACCGCAATAGCTAAGTCAAAGCGTCCACCATCTTTAGGTAAATCGGCAGGCGCTAAATTGACGGTAATGCGCTGATCGGGGAAACCAAATTGAGAGTTTTCTAGGGCGCTACGCACCCTATCTTTTGATTCTTTAACTGAGGCCTCAGGAAGCCCTACAATATGAAAAGCTGGCAAACCATTACCAAGGTGTACCTCTACAATAACCTCAGGGGCGTTTATACCCACTTGGGCACGAGAATAAATGCGAGCTAGCGACATTCCTTATCCTAATTAATGGTTTAATTAATTAGTTTAGTCAGAATATTTAAAAACGTGTACTGTGATTTGCCATTTAATAGCTGCAATACGAAGCAATAAGGTGGTTAGCATTGCCATTACCATGGCAAGTTCAGTCGCTAACGCAAAGTGAATACCCAAAGTATAAACAACACCGCCTGCAATACAGGTAATTGCGTATAGCTCGCCTTTTAGCAACATAGGGATTTCACGGGCCAGCACATCTCGGAGCATGCCACCAAAGCAACCGGTAATTACACCCATAATAATGGCGGTCATATTTGGCATGCCGGCAAGTAATGCTTTTTGGGTACCCATAACCGAAAAAAATGCTAACCCAAATGCATCGGCAATTTGTAATGTGTAATGTGGAATCGACTTTTGCTTGTTAATAAGCCGAGTGGTAATAAATACCGCTGCTAAAATAGCATAAAAAAAACTTTGGTCGTGTAACCAAAATACCGGAACATCCAATATAAGGTCACGAACCGTACCGCCTCCAATCGCTGTTACAGCGGCTAATACCACAACACCGAAACCATCCATTTTCTTTTCATGTGCAACCAATGTACCCGTAATAGCAAACACGGCAATGCCAATTAAATCAAACCAGTGGTAAAGCTCAGTCATGTGTAACACACCCAAAATTATTTGTGCCGTTTTAACACAAACTATACAAAGTTTTAAGTAATAACACTTTTTTTTGGAAAATTTATAACGTGTATAAAACACTATTTTGGAAGGCATAAGTTTATGAGGGGTGTTATTTCTGTGGTTGCGGGAGCCGAATTTAAAACGACGACCTTTGCTGGCTAATGGAAAGCTGAGACCGAAGAGCTATCCATTTCACTGAATTTTAGGCATAAAAAAACACGCTTTAAGCGTGTCGTTTCATTTTATGTATTTCAGTGGTTGCGGGAGCCGGATTTGAACCGACGACCTTCGGGTTATGAGCCCGACGAGCTACCAGGCTGCTCCATCCCGCGCCTGAAATATGCATACTTATTTAGCGTTGCTTACATTACAACGTGGCTGTCAACTTCCTAAAGGAAATTGGTTGCGGGAGCCGGATTTAAAACGACTACCTTTGCTGGCTAATGAAGAGCTGAGACCGACAAGCTTTTCTTTAACTAACGTTTTACAGTAACCTCAAACCCCTAAAGGAAATTGGTTGCGGGAGCCGGATTTGAACCGACGACCTTCGGGTTATGAGCCCGACGAGCTACCAGGCTGCTCCATCCCGCGCC